>CAZKTK010000280.1:0-4916 GCA_964555535.1 uncultured Rhodospirillaceae bacterium | reverse complement strand
ACAACACCGAGTTCGGGCTCGCCGCCTATTTCTTCAGCCGCGACATCGGCCGCATTTGGCGCGTGGCAGAGGCACTCGAATACGGCATGGTCGGCATCAACGAGGGCATTCTCTCGACCGAGGTCGCTCCCTTCGGCGGTGTCAAGGAATCGGGCATCGGCCGTGAAGGCGCGCGCGAAGGCATGCTGGAGTTCATGGAGACCAAGTACATGCTCATGGGCGCCATCGATAAGTAGCGCGCCTTGGCTTACGACTACGACCTCGTCACCATAGGTGCCGGCTCGGGGGGTGTTGCCGCCTCCCGGCGCGCCGGCGCCTATGGCGCGCGCGTGGCCATTTGCGAGGAGGGGCGTGTCGGCGGCACCTGCGTGCTGCGCGGCTGCGTGCCGAAGAAGTTGCTGGTCCACGCCTCGCATGTGCGCGAGGAGATCGAGGATGCGGCGGGCTATGGCTGGACAATCCCCGAATCGCACTTCGATTGGCCGACGCTGATCGCCAACAAGAACACCGAGCTCGATCGCCTCGAGGGCATCTACAACGGAATGCTTTCCAACGCCGGGGTCGAGACCCTGGCCGGGCGGGGCGTGCTGGTGGATGCGCATACGGTCGACGTCGGCGGGCGCACGGTAACGGCCGAGCGCGTGCTGGTGGCCACCGGCGGCTGGCCGGAAGTTCAGCCGTTTCCCGGCCGGGAACATGTCATCAGCTCCAACGAGGCGCTCGATCTGCCGAGCTTCCCGGAGCGTGTCGTCATTGCGGGCGGCGGTTATATCGCGGTGGAGTTTGCCGGCATCTTCAGCCAACTCGGTGCCGAGGTGACGATCCTCATCCGCGGCGACCATGTGCTGCGCGGTTTTGACCACGATTTGCGCCTGCATCTCGAAGAGGAGATGACGCAGAGCGGCGTTGCCATTCATGCCGGCTGCAAGGTCACCGAGGTGCGCCGGGCCGGCAACGCCTACGCGGTCGATACCACCGACGGCGCGACGCTCGCCGCGGACGCGGTCTTGTTCGCCACCGGCCGCAAGCCCAATACGGCGGGCATCGGTCTGGCGGAAGCGGGGGTGGTGATGGCGGACAACGGCGCCATCGTGGTGGACGAGGATTTGCAGACGACCGTGCCCGGCGTCTACGCCATCGGCGACTGCACCGACCGCAACAATCTCACGCCCGTCGCCATTGCCGAAGGGCGGGCGCTGGCCGAGACCTGGTTCAACGGCAATCCGCAGCGCGTCGACTACGCGGATATCGCAACGGCGGTGTTCAGCCAGCCGACCATCGGCACGGTCGGGCTGACCGAGGAGGCGGCGCGGCTGGCCTTTGACAATGTCGATATCTATCGCTCGGCCTTCCGCCCGCTGAAGAACACGCTGAGCGGCAATCCGGGCCGGACGATGATGAAGCTGGTGGTGGATCGCGACAGTGACCGGGTGCTCGGCTGTCACCTCATCGGCGCCGACGCGCCTGAGATCGTTCAGGGTATTGCCATCGCCCTCAAATGCGGCGCGACAAAAGCCCAGTTCGACGCCACAATGGCCATCCACCCCACGGCCGCGGAGGAACTGGTGACCATGTACATGCCCGTCGAAGCCTAATATTCGACGTAAAAGAACCCGTTTAACCATTTGATATAGAGGGCTTGTGCTATGAGTGCTAGGCCGAGAGGGCTGAAGTTCTGGGGCTGGGGCTATGCCGATGAAAATATCGGCGAGGAAGACGTCGACCAGGTCGTGCAACATGTCAGCGGCAAATTGGGCATCGCCCCGCCGCCGGCCGAACGGTCGCCGGAGCTGTCGGATATCGTGCTGGCGCCGCCGCGGGTGTCGGTACCGACGGCCTTGCAGGATTTGTGCAGCATCCATCCCCGAGACCGCGTGTCCCACACCTATGGCAAGTCCTTCATCGACTATGTGCGCACCCTGCGGCGCGACTTCACGCCGGCGCCCGATGTGGTGGCCTATCCGGAAACCGAGCAGCAGGTCATCGACTGTCTCGATTGGGCGGCGCAACAGCGCCTTGCCGTGGTGCCGTTCGGCGGCGGCTCATCGGTGGTCGGCGGTATCGAGCATGAAGACCACGGCAGCGAGCGCGGCAGGCTGACAATCGATCTGCGCAAGCTGGATCAGGTTCTGGAGGTCGACAAGACCTCACGCGCGGCGCGTATCCAGGCCGGCATTCTCGGCCCGGCGCTTGACGGGGCGCTGAAACCCCACGGGCTGACATTGCGTCACTTTCCCCAATCCTACGAGTTTTCCACGCTGGGGGGGTGGATCGCCACCCGCTCCGGCGGGCACTACGCGACGCTCTATACCCACATCGACGATTTCGTCGAAAACCTGCGCACGGTCACCCCGACCGGCATCATGGAGTCGCGGCGCCTGCCGGGCTCCGGTGCGGGGCCGAGCCCGGATCGTCTGATGATCGGCTCGGAAGGCATTCTCGGCATCATCACCGAGGCCTGGATGCGCCTGCAGGACCGGCCCACCTTCCGTGCCGGCACCGCCGTTCAGTTCGACGACTTCCACAAGGCGGCCGAAGCGGTGCGCGCAGTATCGCAAGCCGGGTTGTTCCCCAGCAACTGCCGGCTCGTCGATGCCAATGAAGCAGCCATGAGCCGGGCCGGTGACGGCAGCGCGCATTTGATGGTGCTGGCCTTCGAATCCGCCGATCACGAGGTCGGGCCGTGGATGGACCGGGCGCTGGAATGCGCGCGCGATTTCGGCGGCCGGGTGCCCGAGGAGAGCGGTGGCGAAGGCCACACCTCAGGCGCCGCCGGGCGCTGGCGCAATGCTTTCATGCGCATGCCCTATTTCCGCGATGCGGTGATCTCGCGCGGCATCATCCAGGACACCTTCGAGACCTCGATCACCTGGGACCGCTTTGCCGAGTTCCATGCCAACGTCAAGGCGGCAACGGAGGATGCCATCCGCCGCGTGACCGGAAATGAGGGCCTGGTCACGTGCCGTTTCACCCACACCTATCCTGACGGGCCGGCACCCTATTTCACCTATCACGGTGTGAGCAATGTGCGGGTGATGCTCGACCAGTGGCACGAGATCAAGCAGGCGGCCTCCGAGGCGCTGATGGCCAATGGCGGCACCATCACCCACCATCACGCTGTGGGGCGCGACCATCGCCCGTGGTACGACCAGCAACGCCCCGAGCTGTTCGCCGACATGCTGGCGGCCGCCAAGAAACAGGTGGATCCGGACGACTTGCTGAACCCGGGCATCCTCATCGACCCACAGCACTATGAGAACAAGATGAAGCGGGTCGAACTGTGAAATACAGCGTGTGCAGCGGCGTTCTGCCGGAACTGAAGCCGGAAGAGATCGTCGAGGTTCTGGCGCGGCACGGCTATGACGGCATCGAATGGCGGGTCAACGGGGAGTACCATTTTCCCAAGGCGAGCATCGATGCGGAGGCACCGCGCATCAAGGCGATGTGCGACGCCGAGGGCATCGCCGTGGCGGGCTTCACGAGCTTCGTCGAGCCCGACGATGAGGACGATACCCGTCGCATGATCGCCGCTGCGCAAGCCATGGACTGCCCGCGCTTTCGCTTCTTCAGCGGGCGCTATGACAAGGCGCTCGGCTACCGCGCCATTCTCGATGCGACGAAGGCCAAGCTCGCCGGTGCCCAGAAGCTGCTCGACGGCACGGGCGTCAAGGGCCTGATCGAAGTCCATTTCGGCACCATCGCCTGCAGCCCGGCGACGGCCCACGAGCTTGTCGCCGACTGCGACCCCGGGCTCATCGGCGTGATCTGGGATCCGGGCAACATGGTCATCGAAGGCAGCATGGACCTGCAGATGAGCGTCGATATCTTGGGCGACTATATCGACCACGTGCACGTCAAGAATACGCGCTGGGAGCCCCTGGAAGACGGCAGCTGGCGCTGGCGCTTCGACGAACTGGCGGAAGGCACCTTGGACTGGGGCGAGGCCATCGCCGGGCTCGTGCGCATCGGCTATGATGGCTATCTGTCGTTCGAGAACCTCTACCGGGTGCCGGTCAAGCATCGCGGCTTCATCGGCGAGGACCTCACGGTGGGCTCGGACTCGGTTCGCGACATCGACCAGCGCCTGGCCGATGAGCTGGCTCAGGCCAAAGCTTTCGTCGCCGAGGCCCGGAACGCCCAGTAATTCGCTTAGCGGAAGGACATGGCGCTGGGCTCGCCGGTGATCTCCATGCGCTCGTTCCTGCTGATCTCGTCGAGCATGGGCTCGGAGACGTGGATATCGACGAGTTCAAGCGTGTTGCGGATGCGCACGATGCGGGTCGCCATGGGGTCGGTGTTGTGCAGGGTCTTGATGGCGATGCGCACCGCCGCGTCCCCGTCCTTCATGGTCAGCGGGATCTTGGCGCTTTCGAGATAGCTCGACGTGACCACGTTGGAGAGCGTCACGCCGAGGTCGGTGCGGTCGAACAGGCGCTGGGTGATGACGTCGGCCGAGGCGAAGCCCGTGGCGTTGCCCTTGGTGGCGTCGTTGACGTCGAGGAGGACCATCTTGCGCACCCGCGACTTGTCGAAGCCCGCGGCGCCGCGAGCGTTGCGCCCGGTGACGTTGGGGTCGGCGCCCGAGCCTGAGATGTTCTTGCCGATCTCGTCGACCACAAGCACGTCGATATCGTCGATCAGCAGCCGCGCCATCAATTCCTTCGCGCGCGCCTGCAGGGCCGATTCCCGCTCGAACAGCACATCCGGCGTCATGGCCTCGACGACGGCGGTGGTGTCGAAGGCGTCCTCGACCATGCCGATGCCGAAAAGGAAGGGGATGCGGCTCATGAGGACGGACGCCGCGTGCGGGATGGCGGTGCCGAAATCATCCATCGAATAGCCGCCGTGGATGGCGCTGGCGCCGGCGATCTTGCCCATGCCGATGATCATCATCTTCTGCACGCCGCTCTCGACCG
>CAZKTK010000279.1:0-4925 GCA_964555535.1 uncultured Rhodospirillaceae bacterium | reverse complement strand
CGCAACCTCGCCGACGCTGCGGTGCGGCAGGGCGATGCGGTCCATGATGTAGAAGGTGTCCCATTCCGGCGGGCGCGCCTCGGCACCGACGGCCTCGGGGCCGTCATAGGGCCGGCTCGCCACCTCGACGAGCTTCGCCTTCAGCTCGGGGTCGCGCAGCCTGGCCTTCTGTTCTTCCAAGGGCAGGGCGCGGAAGTCGCGCCAGACTTCCCAGTCGTCGAAAGGCATGTTTGTCTCGAAGGACATCAGCGAATTGAGCTCGCGGCTGTGCACCTGGGCGAAGATGCGCCCGCCCGCCGCGTTGCCTTCGCGGATCTTGGCGTAGATCTTGCGCCACTGGCCCGGCACCTCGCGGCGCGAGAGGCTGCCGAACGTGATCGGCCGGCCGGTCTCCAAAGACAAGGCATTGAGGGAGTCGTGGAAGGCCATCATATGCGCCTCGTCGCCGCGCTCCATGGCGAGCTGGAAGATGCCCGCATCGAGCTCGGCCATGCCGCGCACGATGGTCTGCACCTCGGAGAACGGCGCCACGCGGCTCGCCACCGGGCGGTCGTCGGAAGTCAGGTGGCTCGGGCTGCGCGAGGTGGAGAAGCCCATGGCGCCGGCCTGCACGGATTCTTTGACCAGGCTCACCATGGCCGTGAGGTCGTCCTCGCTCGCTTCCTCCTCGAAGGCGCGCTCGCCCATCACATAGGTGCGCAGCGCCGAATGGCCGACATAGCCGGAATAGTTGATCGCCTTGGGCAGGCTATCGACGACGTCGAGGAACTCCGGAAACGTCTCCCAGCGCCAGTCGATTCCTGCCAGCATGGCCTCGCGGGCGATGTCCTCGGCGCGTTCCAGATTGCGGAACACGTAATCGACCTCGCTCTCACGGCAGGGGGCGAGGGTGAAGCCGCAATTGCCCATCACCACGGTTGTCACGCCGTGATAACAGGAGCAGCTGCCCAGCGAATCCCAGAACACCTGGGCGTCCATGTGCGTGTGCCCGTCGACGAAGCCTGGGGTGACCACATGGCCTTCCGCGTCGATGGTCCGCTCTGCCGGTTCGCTGATGCGGCCGATATGGGCAATGCGCCCGTCGCGCAATCCCACATCGGCGCGATAGCGCGGCAGGCCCGAGCCATCGACGATGCTGCCATTCTTGATCACCAGATCGTATGCCATGTTTGTCTCCCTCTTTGCCGGGAGCATAGCATAGCGAATCGGTTGGCCTACCAGCCCATCCGCTTCTGGTGGGCGACGATGCGTCTTGCGCGGAGCTCGAAAGCGCGCGCCTCTCCGAAGGTCGAAATTTCGCGCGCGGCGAGGCGGGAGATGGCGCCGCGCCAAAGGCCGGCGGCTATGGCGGCGTCGCCAAGCGCCGTGTGGCGGCCGCGCACGGGGACATCCCAGCGTTCCGCGGTGCCTTCGAGGGACAGATCGGGTTCGCGGGGCTCCAGCACGGCGGCAAGGCGCATGATGTCGAGTGCCGGCGGCGGCGACCACGGCAGCTCATGCCGCGACGCTTCGCTGCGCAGGATGGCGAGATCGTAGCCGACCTGGTGGCCGATGATGACCCGTCCCGTCAGGAATGCCATGAGCGCGGGCCAGGTCGCGTCGATTCTGTCTGAATCGGCCACCATGGCATCGTCGATGCCGTGAATGGCGCGGGACTCGGCGGGCATCGGCATGCCGGGATTTACCAAACAGTCGAGGGTCTGCTCTTCAACGGCATCGCCCGTGAGGGTCAAGGCCCCGATCGATACCACCCGGTCGCGCACCACGTTGAGCCCGGTGGTTTCCAGGTCGAGGACGACGGCGGGCAATGCGGCAAGGGGTGTGTTGTCGAAATCGCTCGGCTCGGCCTGCAAAGGCGCCGGCCGCAGGGCGGAGATCGCTTTGGCGAGCTTGCGGCGCATCAAAAGAGGTCCGCCGTGAAGTCGCTTGCCACACGGTCGCGGAGGCCTTCGATGGCGCGCAGGGCACCGATGAGGTCCTGTCGCTCGCGGCTCGAAAGGCCATCCGGATCAAGCCAATAGTCGGGTTCGCGCCCTTCGCGGAAGTCGGCGATCTGCTGGCGCAGCATGAGACCGGTGATGACGGCGAAGGCATCGTGGAGCGCCTCGCCGGTATCGGCTTTGATATGTCCGCGTTCGACCAATGCGGCAAGACGTGCCGGCGTGCCCGTGGCGGCGACGCCGTTGGCGAGGCCTAGCAGCCGCAGGGATTCCACGAGCGGCAGCCCGGCATCGTATTTGAGATTGAGCGCGTGGTGATTGGGCGCCTCGTCCCGCGTGCGCAGGCGCCCGAACCAGCCCAGCGCCGTCGCATGGTCGCGCTGTTCGGCGTGCATCGCCTGCAGGAAGGCGTGGCTCCTGGGCAGCGATGACATGACATGGTCGCGCAGGTCTTCGGCCAGGGCGCGCTCGCCCCAGACGGCGGTAAAATCGAAAAAGATGTCGGCAAGGCGCAGCATGGCCGCGCTGCGCCGGCGCAGCCAGCCGTCCACCTGCTCGCGCCATTGGCTGATGGTCTTGCGCCACAGCGGGTTGGACGCCATGACCCCGCCCCGGCAATAGGGCAGGCCGATGGTATCGAGCATCTCGCAGAACATGGCGGAGAACTCGCGGAACCAGGCATCGATGCGGTCGTGCTCGGTGTCGTCGTAGTCGGCCAATATCAAGCCGTTGTCCTGATCGGCACCGATCAAGCTTTCGCCGCGCCCGCCGGAGCCCATCACCAGGAGCGCGAAAGGCACCGGTGGCGGGTCCATGCGCTTGAGGCAAAGCGTGAGCGCGCGGGCATGCAGGTCGCCGTTTATCTGGCTGATCAAGGACAGCACATCGGGGGCGGGAACATTGTCGGCGAACAGTTGCTCGGCGACGGTCACCTGCTCGCCCTTGACCGCGGCGAGCCCTGCCGGCGTCTCGTCATGGGTCAGGCGCTCGATCTGCTCGACCATTTGCGGCGCGGCCAGGCCGAGCGCGGTGTGCAACTCGACCATGCCTGCCACGTTCCCCGCATCGTCGACCACCGGCATGTGGCGAAGGCCGCTGCGGCGCATGCGGGCAATGGCGCGGAACAGGTAGTCGTTGGCGCCGACGCATTCGACCGGCGCCGACATCATTTGCGCGATCGCCGTCTCCGGCGCCGTGCGGTAGGCCAGGCGGCGGGCGATATCCTGCTCGGTGACAATGCCGCGAATGCCGTCTTCATCGGCGATCAGGATGGCGGTGCCGCCGGCCTCGGCCAGTTTCGCCACGGCCTCGCCGCAGGGGGTCTCCGGGCCCACCACCGGTGGGGGGCGGCGCATATGCTCGCGCACCAGGCGTGTGAACACGGCAGTTTGGCTGGGCATGGCGGTGGCGAGGCTCCCCGGCTTCGGTTTGGCGGCACGGCGCAGTATACTTCATGACTGACATGTTCGCGCTGGATCCAGAATTGCCGCCGGACGTCGCCGATGTCCTCGAAAGCGCATCGCTGCTCGAGGTCTCGGAGTATCGCGTCTTCGAAATGGCTTTCGAGGCCTGGTTCGGCAGGGCGGTGGGCGGCGATGCGGCGCTGGTCGAGCGCCATTTCTTCGCCTATCTCTACCGCGATGCCGTGCCGCCCTGGGTGCGTGCCTTCTGCCGCGACGTGACGCGGCGTGGCCGGCGGGACGATTTCGATCCGGCGCGCTTTGGCATCGTCTATGCGCCGCCGACGCGGACCATGATCTATCTCGGCATTCGCTATGCCATATG
Organism: uncultured Rhodospirillaceae bacterium; assembly: GCA_964555535.1. Classification (GTDB taxonomy): domain Bacteria; phylum Pseudomonadota; class Alphaproteobacteria; order UBA7887; family UBA7887; genus UBA7887. The sequence goes on along the minus strand of CAZKTK010000279.1, from coordinate 1,200 downwards.
GACGACGCTTGCCGTATCGGTCATCATCGGCCTCGCTCACTTCGCCTCCGTTCCCGCCGGCTGCACCTTTCCGCCCTGTTATTGACCGCGACACATGCCCGCAGGCCTCGATCTCATCTTTCTCGTGGTGACCGGCGGCGTCGCCCTGCATGCGCTGACCTGGCGCGACAAGCAGGGGCGCTCGGACTGGGTGCGTCTGCTGTTCGGTTGTATTGCGCTGGTCTTCTTCCTGCGGGTGCTGCTTATCGATATCATCGGGCTCGCGTGATTTGATTAGCGGGCGAGGAAAGCCGCGCCCGGCCGTTGCGAGACTGGAACATTTCGTCAAGTTGCCGTAATATGGCTGGCTTCCGGGCTATCGGGGTGACAGGCGAGGGGAGCGCAGCCATGAAAAAAATCGAGGCGATCATCAAGCCCTTCAAGCTCGATGCGTTGAAGAAGGCGCTGCACGAGGAAGGCGTCCATGGCATGACCATTTCCGACACCAAGGGATTCGGGCGTCAGAAAGGGCATACGGAGTTCTATCGCGGCGCCGAATATGTCATCGACTTCGTGCCCAAGCTCAAGGTAGAGATCGTCGTGGACGATGAGAGGGTCGAGCGCCTGGTGGAGGTGATCAAGGATGCCGTGCATACCGGCAAGATCGGCGATGGCAAGATATTCATCGGCAATATCGAGCGCGCCCTGCGCGTTCGCACGGACGAGACGGGGTCGGATGCGCTTTAGGCAGATCCGGCAAGAGACATGAAGAGGTTACGACGGGGACGGCCCTAGGGGGCTGTCCGAACACGGGATTGCTTTAGAGAGGACTGAGAGATGCTTTCAAGAGGACGGTTTGGTGGTGCTGCCGGTCTTGTCGCAGCCCTGGCGCCGGCGACGGCCTGGGCACAGGATGCCGCTGCCATAGACACGGGCGACACCGCCTGGATATTGACCGCGACGGCTTTGGTCCTGTTCATGACCATGCCGGGCCTGGCGCTTTTCTACGGCGGGCTGGTGCGGTCGCGCAACGTGCTGTCGGTCTTCATGCATTGCTTCACGATATGTTGCCTGGCTTCGGTGCTATGGCTGCTGTTCGTCTACAGCCTGGCCTTCGGCGACGGCGGCGGGCTGAACGCGGTGATCGGCGGGCTTGGCAAGGTCTTCCTCTCGGGCGTCGGCCTGGATACGGCCTTCGGCACGATCCCCGAGAGCCTGTTC
>CAZKTK010000278.1:0-4935 GCA_964555535.1 uncultured Rhodospirillaceae bacterium | reverse complement strand
ATCCCGTTGCCGACGCACATCGAGCGTTTCACGGTGTTGCGGTCGCCGCATATCGACAAGAAGTCGCGTGAGCAGTTCGAGATCCGCACCCACAAGCGGTTGCTCGACATTGTCGACCCGACGCCCCAGACCGTGGACGCGCTGATGAAGCTCGACCTCGCCGCTGGCGTCGACGTCGAGATCAAGCTCTAGGCGCGGCGCGGAGGAGAAGACCATGCGCACCGGACTTCTGGCACGCAAAATGGGCATGACCCGCGTTTACCTGGAAGATGGCCGCCATCTTCCGGTGACCGTGCTGGCGGTCGAGGACTGTCAGGTGGTGGCCCAGAAGACGCCCGAGCGCGATGGCTATCATGCCATCCAGCTTGGCGCCGTCCGGGCCAAGGCCAAGAACACCTCGAAGGCCATGCGCGGCCATTTCGCCAAGGCTCAAGTCGAGCCCAAGAAGCGTGTGGCCGAGTTCCGCGTCAGCGAAGATTGCATGATCGACGTCGGCAGCGCGCTGTCGGCGTCGCATTTCGTCGAGGGCCAGTTCGTCGACGTCATCGGCACCTCGATGGGTAAGGGCTTCGCCGGCGCCATGAAGCGTCATAACTTCGGCGGCCTGCGGGCCAGCCATGGTGTCTCGGTATCGCATCGTTCGCTGGGCTCGACCGGCCAGTGCCAGGACCCTGGCAGGGTCTTCAAGGGCAAGAAGATGGCCGGTCAGATGGGTTCCGTGCAGGTAACCGAGCAGAACCTCTACGTGGTGGGCAGCGACGACGACCGCGGCCTGATCATGGTCATGGGCGGCGTGCCCGGGCCCAAGGGCGGTTTCGTGCGGGTGGTCGATGCCAAGAAGAAGGTGCTGCCCGAGGGCGCGCCGGTCCCGGCAGCGCTGCGCGCCGCGGTGGAAGACCCTGCGCCGGAAGCCGAGGCGGCCGAGCCGGAAGCCGAAGCTACGGAGCCTGAAGCCGAAGCTACGGAGCCTGAGGCCGAGGCCGTTGAGCCTGAAGCCGAGGCCGCCACGCCCGAGACCGACGACGAGAAGAAGGACTGAGCGCCGTGCAGTGCGACATCATTTCGCTCGACAATGAGCGCGCCGGCGAGATCGAACTCGCCGACGGGATTTTCGGCGCCGCGGTGCGTCCCGATATCATGCAGCGCGTGGTGCGCTGGCAGCTGGCCGGGCGCCGCGCCGGCACCCACAAGATCAAGACCCGTGGCGAGATTACCGCTACCGGCGCCAAGGCCTATCGCCAGAAGGGCACCGGCCGTGCCCGCCACGGCTCGCGCAAGTCGGGCATTTTCGTCGGCGGCGGCCGCGCTTTCGGCCCGCTGCCGCGGGACCACGGCTTTGGCCTGCCGAAGAAGGTTCGCCGGCTGGGGCTCAAGAGCGCTCTGTCCGCCAAGCAGGCCGACGGCAAGCTGGTGGTCATCGATTCCGCCGCGCTCGACGAGCCGAAGACGTCCGCTTTGGCCAAGCGGCTGTCCGCACTCGGCTGGGGCCGTGCGCTGATCATCGACGGCAGCGAGGTCGACGGCAACTTCAGCCGTGCCGCGGCCAACATCCCCGGCGTCGACGTGCTGCCCAGCCAGGGCGCCAACGTCTACGACATTCTGCGCGCTGACACCCTGGTCCTGACCAAGGCCGCTGTCGAAGCGCTGGAGGCACGCCTGTCATGACCCCCGAACGCGCCTACGACATCATTCTCAGCCCGGTGATCACCGAAAAGGCCACCGAGCTCAGCGAGCACAACCAGTTCGCGTTCCGGGTTGCCAAATCCGCGACCAAGCCGCAGATCAAGGCCGCCGTGGAGACCCTGTTCGGCGTCAAGGTCACGGGCATCAACACCATCATGGTCAAGGGCAAGACCAAGCGCTTCCGGGGCCGCCTTGGCCGCCGGTCCGACGTCAAGAAGGCCGTGGTGCGGCTCGCCGAAGGGCAGAGCCTCGACTACACGGCCGGCGTCTAGAGCGAGGAGAGTTCTCATGGCATTGAAAACCTTTCGCCCCACGACGCCATCGCGGCGCCAGCTCGTGCTGGTGGATCGCTCGGACCTGCACAAGGGCCGGCCCGCCAAGGCGCTGACAAAGGGCCTGACCAAGAAGGGCGGGCGCAACAATCAGGGCCGCATGACGGTCCGCCATCGCGGTGGCGGTCACAAGCGGCTCTACCGGACCATCGATTTCAAGCGGCGCAAGTTCGATGTCGCCGCCACCGTCGAGCGCCTGGAATACGATCCCAACCGCAGCGCCTTCATTGCGCTGCTGCGCTATGACGATGGCGAGCTGGCCTACATTCTGGCGCCGCAACGGCTGGCGCCGGGCGATCAGGTCATGTCGGGCGATCGCGCGGACTTCAAGCCCGGCAATGCCATGCCGATGCGCAACATGCCGGTCGGCACGATCATCCACAATATCGAGATGAAGCCGGGCAAGGGCGGCCAGCTGGCGCGCGCCGCGGGTAACTATGCGCAACTGATCGGCAAGGATGGCGGCTACGCCCTGCTGCGGCTTTCGTCTGGCGAGCAGCGCATGGTGCGCGGCGAGTGCATGGCCACCGTCGGTGCCGTGTCGAACCCGGACAACCAGAACATCAATATCGGCAAGGCCGGGCGCAATCGTTGGCTGGGCAAGCGCCCGACCGTGCGCGGCGTTGCCATGAACCCGGTCGATCATCCCCATGGCGGTGGCGAGGGCCGCACCTCGGGCGGCCGGCATCCGGTAACTCCGTGGGGCGTGCCGACCAAGGGCAAGCGTACGCGCAACAACAAGCGGTCCGACAAGCTGATCCTGCGCAGTCGGCACCGCGCGAAGAAGAGGCGTTAGGCAGTAACGATGGCACGCTCGGTATGGAAGGGGCCGTTTGTTGACGGCTACCTGCTGAAAAAGGCGGAAGACGCCCATGGCGACGGACGCAAGGGCGCGATCAAGACCTGGTCGCGGCGCTCGACGATTGTTCCGCAATTCGTCGGCCTGACCTTCGACGTCCACAACGGCCACAAGTTCATTCCTGTGCTGGTCAGCGAGAACATGGTCGGGCACAAGCTCGGCGAGTTCGCGCCGACCCGCACCTATTACGGCCACGCCGCCGACAAGAAGGCGCGGAGGACGTAAGCGATGGGCAAGAAGTCGGCACCCCGCCGTCTGGCGGACAACGAAGCGATGGCCATGGCGCGCATGTTGCGTACCAGCCCGCAGAAGCTGAATCTGTTGGCCCAGAGCATTCGCGGCGAATCCGCCGAGAGCGCGCTGGCCACGCTGGCCTTTTCGCGCCGCCGCATCGCCGGCGATGTGCGCAAGGTGCTGCAGTCGGCGATCGCCAATGCCGAGAACAATCATGATCTCGACGTGGACCGGCTCTACGTGGCCGAGGCCTATGTCGGAAAATCGATGAGCATGCGCCGTTGGCGTCCGCGTGCGCGCGGTCGCATCGGTCGCATTGTCAAGCCGTTCAGCCGCCTGACGGTGGTTGTCCGCGAACGCGAAGAGGACTGATCATGGGTCAGAAAGTCAATCCGATCGGCCTTAGGCTCGGTATCAACCGGACCTGGGATTCGCGTTGGTACGCGGACGAGAGCTATGGCGATCTGCTGCACGAGGATTTGCGCATTCGCGACTATCTCACCAAGCGCCTGAGCCAGGCCGGCGTCGCCCGGGTGGTCATCGAGCGTCCGGCGAAGAAGGCGCGGGTCACCATTCACACCGCGCGTCCCGGCGTCGTTATCGGCAAGAAGGGCGCCGATATCGAGAAGCTGCGCCAGGATGTGTCGAAGCTCACCGATAGCGAAGTGCACATCAATATCGTCGAGATCCGCAAGCCCGAGATTGACGCCCGTCTGGTGGCCGACAACATCGCCGAGCAGCTCGAGCGGCGCGTCGCCTTCCGCCGCGCCATGAAGCGGGCGGTGCAATCCGCCACGCGTCTCGGCGCGCTCGGCATTCGCATCAATTGCGGCGGTCGCCTCGGTGGCGCCGAGATCGCGCGCACCGAATGGTACCGCGAGGGCCGCGTGCCCCTGCACACGCTGCGCGCCGATGTCGATTACGGCACCGCCACGGCACTCACCGCCTACGGCACCTGCGGTGTCAAGGTTTGGGTGTTCAAGGGCGACATCATGGAGAACGACCCGATGGCCCAGGATCGCCGCCACGCCGAGGCGCAAGGCGCGCGGGCCTAAGGACAGGAAAGACGGACAAGGACTCAAGGCATGCTGAGCCCCAAGAGAACCAAATACCGCAAGGCCCACAAAGGGCGCCTGCACGGCCTCGCCAAGGGCGGGACGACGCTCAACTTTGGCGCCTACGGCCTCAAGGCCGTCGAGCCGGCGCGTGTCACCGCGCGCCAGATCGAGGCCGCGCGCCGCGCCATCACCCGCCACATCAAGCGCGCCGGGCGCATGTGGATCCGCATCTTCCCCGACGTGCCGGTCAGCAAGAAGCCGACCGAAGTGCGCATGGGTAAGGGCAAGGGCACGCCTGAGTTCTGGATGGCGCGGGTCAAACCGGGCCGGATCGTTTTCGAGCTCGACGGCGTGCCGCCGGAGCTTGCCCGTTCGGCCTTCGAACTGGGCGCGGCCAAGCTTCCCATGCGGACCCGTTTCGTGCGTCGCGTCGGTGGCGAGGAATAGGCCATGAGTGCAACGGAAATGCGCGCGAAGTCGGTCGACGAGCTGTCCGGTCAGCTTGTCGAGCTGAAGAAGGAACAGTTCAACCTGCGTTTCCAGCGCGCCACGGGGCAGCTGGAGAACACGGCGCGGGTGCGCCAGGTGCGTCGCGATATTGCGCGCATTCGGACCATTCTCGGCGAGCGCCAGCGCGCCGCCGCAAGCGAGGCTTAAGGTCGATGCCGAAACGTACGCTTCAGGGCACTGTGGTCAGCGACTCCGGCGACAAGACGCTGGTGGTTCGCGTCGAGCGCCGCTTCAAGCATCCGATGTACAAGAAGTTCGT
>CAZKTK010000277.1:0-4948 GCA_964555535.1 uncultured Rhodospirillaceae bacterium | reverse complement strand
TGCGATAGTCGTCGAACGATCGCAGCACTATGGTTTCCGGCGCCAGCCAGCGATGGCCGCGTGTCTGTCCGGAAAACGCGATATCCTCGGCGCCGCCGCCGAGTTCAAGGCTACCTGGCACCACCTCGCCGTCGAAAAGGCACAGCACGCTGTGCAAGGGGCGCACCCAACGCTGGCTGCCGCTTCCCCACCGCATGGACTTGGGCCAGGAAAAGCCGGCGATGAGCTGCGGGATCTCCTCGGCCAGCACATCCGCCGTGGGCCGCCCCTTCTGGTGCATCACCGCGTAATAGAACGTGCCCTTCTTGTCCTCGCGCTGCTCGCACTGATCGAGGGTGTCGAAACCGACCGAGCGCAAAAAGCCCTGCGTCGCCTTCTCCGGCGCGCCCACGCGCGGTCCGCGCCGCTCCTCGGTCACGTCGGGCTGCACCGTCGGCACACCGTCAGCAACCACGCACAGCCGCCGCGGCGTAACGAAGCTGCGAACGTCATCGGATCCGGTCAGCGCCGCTATCCCTTTGCGCAACTGCTCCGCCGCCGGCCCCTGCATGCGCGCGGGTATCTCCTCGGAGAATATCTCCAGCAGCAGCTCAGCCATCGTCGCCGTCCTGGATGGCAAGCCATTCCTCGCAGCAGCGCTTGGCCAGCGCGCGGACACGGCCGATATAGGCGGCGCGCTCGGTCACGCTGATGACGCCACGCGCATCCAGCATGTTGAAGAGGTGGCTGGCGGCGATGCACTGGTCATAGGCGGGAAGCGGCAGGTTCTGTTCCAACAGCGCCTCGCATTCCGTCTCCGCATCCGTGAAATGGCGGAACAGGATATCGACATCGGCGGCCGTGAAATTCTGCTTCGAATACTGCTTCTCGTTCTCCAGGAAGACGTCGCCATACGTGACACCGGCGCCGTTCCAATCGAGGTCGTAGACGTTCTCGATGCCCTGGACGTACATGGCCAGGCGCTCCAGGCCGTAGGTCAGCTCGCCCGAGACCGGCGAGCAGTCGATGCCGCCGACCTGCTGGAAATAGGTGAATTGCGAGACCTCCATGCCGTCGCACCAGACCTCCCAGCCGAGGCCCCAGGCGCCCAGCGTCGGGCTCTCCCAGTCGTCCTCGACAAAACGGATATCGTGGCGGGCGGCATCGATCCCGAGGGCCTTGAGGCTGTCGAGATAACGCGCCTGGATGTCGTCCGGCGACGGCTTCAGGATGACCTGGAACTGGTAGTAGTGCTGCAGCCGGTTCGGGTTCTCGCCATAGCGCCCGTCCGTGGGCCGCCGCGAAGGCTGCACATAGGCCGCGTTCCACGGCTTGGGCCCGAGGCTGCGCAACAGCGTCGCCGGATGGAACGTGCCTGCGCCGACCATCATGTCGTAGGGCTGCAGAATCACGCAGCCACGCTCGGCCCAATAGGACTGAAGCGTCAAAATCAAGCTCTGGAAGCTCGGCGGATGCCTGTCGGAAGCGGCCATCGCGGGGAGTGTCAGAGGGCTGTGGGGAAACGGCGCGGGCGGACCATAGGGCCGCCGGCAGGGCCGGTCAAGCGCGCCACCGTCACGCCGGATAAGGACAATCGCCGCGGCCGCAGGACCGGGCACTGCGCGATGGCACGAAGGTGCCGCAGACCTCGCAGGCCACCATGTCCTCGACGCCGGCCGAGCGCTTCGCCGCCGTGCCGCTGCCGCCCGTGCGGCCACGATCCGCGACCTGCTTCTCGCGGCGCTCCTGCAACTGGGTTATGGCCTTGAAACCGTAGATCACGACTACGACGACAAGCACCGTGAAAATGAGCTTTGGCAGGCTGAAACCGAACATCGGGAGCGACTCGCTTGTTGCGTCGTTCGCGCAGTCTTAGAGCATAACGGCGCGGACCGCCAGCACCGCGGATCAGAGACCGAAACGCGCCCAGAGCGCCCGCTCTTCGACCGCGGCCAGCGCACCGCTGACAAGAGTGTGGGAATCGAGCTCCAGGCCCGGCGCCCGGCTCATGCCGACGCGACGGCGGAACCAGCTTCGTTGCGCGCCCATCAGGCGCAGCCGCACCTTCTTGCCGAAACGGTCGCGCATGACGGTACGCATGTCGCCGATCCCGTCGATCAGGCCCAGCGCCAGGGCGCCCTCCCCGGTCCAGACATCGCCCTCGAAAAGCGCTTCGTCATCGCCTTTCAGGCGCTTTCCCCGGCGGTCGCGCACATGGTCCTTGAAGGCCTCGTGAATCTCCTGCTGCAGGCTCTCGAGCCGGCCCACATCGTCGGCGTTCTCGGGCCGGAACGGGTCCAGCATCGCCTTGTGCTTGCCCTGGGCATGCACGCGCCGCTCGACCCCCAGCCGCTCGATGGCCTCGGTAAAGCCGAATCCGGAAGACACCACCCCGATGGAGCCGATCAGCGACGAGCGCTCGGCAAAGATCTCGTCCGCGGCGCAGGCCAGCCAATAGCCGCCGGAGGCCGCGACATCCTCGACAAAAGCAAACAATGGCACCTCGGAGTCGCGCGCCACAGACCGCAAGCGCTTGGCGATCAGCTCCGATTGCACCGGCGAGCCGCCAGGCGAGTTCACCTGCAGGGCGATGGCGCGCACGCCCTTCATGGCGCCGGCGCGGTCGATCTGCCCTGCCAATCCGGCCAGATTGAGGTTGCCGCGAAAGGCCCGCGGCATCGGCGATATCATGCCGGTCAGGCGAATCACCGCCACGATCGGCGGTTTCGGCACGAAGGGCAGGAAGCCAAGGCCCATCATCTCTCTCCGTCATCCAGCGGTGCGTGGCCCGAAAGCGCGCTGCCGTCGCGCAGCACCGCTTCAGCCGCATCCGTATAGGAGCCGTCGGCGCGGTGCAAGACGAGCCCGGGCAGGAGCCTGAGAGGATTGCGCACGCCGCGGCGCGCGGTAACGATAACACGCTGGGCGGGCTCACCGGCCCGCGGCCACAACGGAAGCACCGCGATGTCCCCCACGCGGGGCCACAACGCCGCCAATATCTCGTCGAGACGGTCGGCGCGGTGGACCACGGTAACGCTGCCCTTTTCGCGCACCAGCCCAAGCGCCGTTTCCAACCACACGGCAAGGGGCACGGTCTCGACGGTTGCCATATCCGTCTGCTTGTCCGGCGCCGCGCGCTCGGGCGGCAGGTAGGGCGGATTGCTGATTACATGATCGACGCCGCCAAGAGCCTCGCAATCGAGCGACGCGACGTCGCCGCAAATGGCGGAAAACTGGCTCTCCAACCCGTTCATGGCGGCGTTCTCATTGGCCAGCGCCGCCAAATCGGCCTGCAGCTCGATACCCGTCACGCGGCATTCCGTAACACGCCGCAGCAGACAAAGCGCCGCCGCGCCCGGTCCACAGCCGAGATCCATCACCGATTGACCGGGCCGCACCGGCGCCGCCGCCGCCAGCAGCACCGGATCGATGGCCGCGCGATAGCCGTGCGCCGCCTGCCGCAGCCGCACACGCCCGCCGAGCAGACCGTCCTCAGATCTCGCCGGCATCTTCCAGTATCCGCCGCGCCCGCTGCCAGTCATCGTCGAGCACCATGATGCGCCGTTGGATGGCCCCGATCGAGCCCTCGACAACGCTGGCATGGCCGTCCAGCACCACGGACTCTATCGATGCATCATCCAGCAAGGCCGATATCCAAGAGATCCGGACCATATCGTTGCTGCGAAGAAGCTCCTTCAATACCCTATCCCACATGTATAGCGGCGCTTGACCGCAAAGGCGCGGCGCTTCTATGCTCCGGGGCGCCGCGGCGGGCGTCAAGCGGCGACCACGGCCGGCGGCCGCAGAGGGGATATCAGCCGTGGCGCTAGCCGTCGGTATCGAGCATCAGGACGACACCTACACACCGCAGGTCGTGGACCGGCTTGCCGCCATGCAGGCCCTCGTCCGCGACGACCTGACGGCGGTCAACCGCGTCATCGTCGAGCGCATGCAGAGCCCGGTTTCCCTGATCCCGCGCCTCGCCGGCCATATCACGGCCTCTGGCGGCAAGCGCCTGCGCTCCATCGTCACCCTGCTCGCCTCGCGCCTTTGCGGCTATGTGGGCGAACGCCACCAGGCTCTGGCCGCCTGCGTCGAGTTCATTCACACCGCCACGTTGCTGCATGACGACGTGGTCGATGCGAGCGACCTGCGCCGCGGCAGCGCCACGGCCAACGCCATCTGGGGCAATGAGGCCAGTGTGCTGGTCGGCGATTTTCTGTTCAGCCGCGCCTTCCAGCTCATGGTCGAGGACGGTTCGCTCGACGTGCTGGCCATCCTTTCCGGCGCCAGCGCCGTTATCGCCGAGGGCGAGGTGATGCAGTTGCTGACCAGCAACGACACCGCGACCAGCGAGGACGACTATCTCGCCGTGATCACCGCCAAGACCGCACGGCTCTTCGCCGCCGCCGCCGAGATCGGCGCCGTGGTCTCCGAGCGCCCCGCCGAGCAGCGCCAGGCCCTCTACGATTACGGTGAAGCGCTCGGCATCAGCTTCCAGCTCGTCGACGACGCGCTCGATTACACCGCCGTAGAGGCAACGCTCGGCAAGACCGTGGGCGATGACTTCCGTGAGGGCAAGATCACCCTGCCCGTGGTGCTGGCCTTCGCCCGCGGCGACGAGCACGAATGCGCCTTCTGGCGCCGCACGCTGGAAGACGGCGGCCATCAGGACGGCGACCTGAAGCAGGCTATCGAATTGCTCGACAAGCACAATGCGGTGACGGACACGCTGGCCCGCGCCAGGGACTATGCCGAGAAAGCCCGCGCCGCGCTCGGCATCTTCCCGGACGACGCCTATCGCCGCGCCCTGCTGGATGCTGCCGATTTCGCCGTAGAGCGCGCCTACTGACCCTTGCCCCCGGCCGACGCAAGCGGTATATAACCGCCCGCCCCGCCAGACGCGGGCCCGGTCGGAGTGTAGCTCAGCCTGGTAGAGCACTGTCTTCGGGAGGCAGGGGCCGGAGGT
>CAZKTK010000276.1:0-4955 GCA_964555535.1 uncultured Rhodospirillaceae bacterium | reverse complement strand
AATCCAAGCAGACCACCGCACCGCCCACCACCGCGTTGCCACACGGCCTCGGTCAGAACTTACCGATCTCAAAGCGATCCGTGGAGGTCTGCTTGTGCCTCGTAAAGAGAAAACGTTCGCCTGCGTCGGCTTGTTCCCGCATCCCGGCGAGCAGCGCCAAGGCCGGAGCGGACAGGGGAAGGTGAAGGAAGCCCATCGCCGTCCCCGTCGCCTACGTCATCACCGTCGTCGGCTCCATCGCCGCCACCATGATCGGGGTCGGTCATGTCTGGGGCCAGAACGTCCAGGTCAACACGGAGCAGGACCGGCGCATCGCCCGGCTTGAGGAAGAGGGGAAGGTGATGCAGGAGCTGGCCGCTCAGCAGGCGGCTCTCAACGCCCTCCTCAAACAACAGCAGAGGACGATGGAGCGCCTACTTTCGACGATGGGTGAACGGGGCTGGCAGTAGCTACCGCATCGAGCCGACCACGACGTAGATCTCGGTCGAAGGCTTCGCCAATACCTCGCCGGACATGCGCCTGTCGCTCACCTTCGGCTTCCACCGGCGCAGCTCCGTGCTCGGCGCCCGGGCAGCGCTCGGCGTCGTCGACCAGGACGGAGTGACCTATGACGAGCAGCGCATCTTCGAGCGCTCATCCGTGATCGCCATGGCCATAGACGCCCGCCGCCAGCATTATCCGCAGGAAACACCCTTCGTCTACCAGCCATTCGCCGGCAAGGAAGACGACTTTCGCTACGACGCGGCCACCGCCGAGCAGGCGCTGCGCAACTATTTTCTCAAGGATCTGGCGATCTGATCTAGGACGCGCAGTCGATGCAGATGGCGCTGGTCGGCAGGGCCTCGAGGCGCTTGGCGCCGATGGGCTCGCCGCACTTGGCGCATTGGCCGTATTCCCCCGCATCGATACGGCGGATGGCGGCCTCGATCTGCTCCACCTCGATCAGGGCCTGGTGCTCCAGCCCGGAGGTCACCTCGTCGCCCTCCATCTGTGTCGCACGCTCCTCAGAATCCGCTTCCAGGGGCTGACGCAGATCGTCCTCCAGATGGCTCACACGGGCGCCCAGCTCTGCCAGCCGGGCGACGAAGCTCTTGCGCAATGCAGTCAGGTCGGTCACGGATGCTCTCCGCCGTTGGTCTCCCTTCGTCTTACACCAACGCGCGCCCCGGCGGTAGGGCATTCGGCTTGCGCACTACAGGCGGGCAGGCCAGACTGGCCCGGTCATGAAACTGCTCGACCGCATCGCGCTGGTAACCGGCGCCTCGCGCGGCATCGGCCGCGCCATCGCCTTGGCCTACGCGGCGGAGGGCGCGCATCTGGTGCTCGCCGCGCGCTCGGGCGACGCGCTCGCCGAGCTCGCCAAGGACATCGAGAGCGAGGGCCGCGAGGCCCTCGTCGTGCCCACCGACCTGGCCGAGGAGGCGAATATTGCAGCGCTCGCGAGCGCCGCGCTGGAGCGCTTCGGCCATGTCGACATCCTCGTCAACAACGCCGCCATCATCCATCCTCTGACCCGCCTCATCGATTTCGACGCCGCGCTCTGGCGCAAGGTGATCGAGGTCAATCTGGTCGCCCCGGCGCTGCTCACCAAGGCACTGCTGCCGGCGATGATCGAGCGCGGCGAAGGCCGCATCATCAACGTCTCCAGCATCGGCGGGCGCAAGGGCAGCCACCAGCGCAGCGCCTACCGCGCCAGCAAGGCGGGGCTCATAAACCTCACCGAAAGCGTGGCGGCGGAAGTGCACGAGCACGGCATCGCCGTCACCTGCATCTGTCCCGGCGGTGTGGACACGCAAGGCATGCGCGAGGCCTATGACAGCCGCGGCCGCGCCGACAATCCCGCCCTCATGGACCCGGCGGAAATCGCCGAGGTCGCCGTCTTCCTCGCCTGCGACGCCTCGTCCTCGATCACCGGCACGGCGATAGACGCCTTCGGCGCCACCAACCCGCTGTTCCGACGCTGGCGGCGCTAGCTTTGACAGCGAAGCCCGTGCGCGTATTCTGAGCTGCGGAGGGGACCGGCATGGCAGCCGACGAGGGCAAGAGAAAGATCGCAGCCATTCTCGCCGCGGACGTCGCAGGCTATTCGCGCCTGATGGCCGACGACGACCGCGCCACCGTGCGCACCCTGACGGAATACCGCGAGGTCTTCGCCGAGCACATCGACACGCATCACGGGCGCATCGTCGACACGGCGGGCGACAGCGTGCTGGCGACCTTCGCAAGCGTCATCGAGGCGGCCGAGGCCGCAATAGAGATCCAGCGCGAGCTCAGCCAGCGCAACGAGACGCTGGCCGGGCACCGGCGCATGTATTTCCGCATGGGCGTCAATCTCGGCGACATCATCGAGCGCGACGACGGCACCATCTATGGCGACGGGGTGAACGTGGCGGCGCGCCTCGAAGGCTTGGCCGAGCCCGGCGGCGTCATGGTCTCGGAATCGGCACACCTGCACACCGAGGACAAGCTCGGTGTGGACGTCGCCTATATCGGCGAGCACGAGGTCAAGAACATTCCGCGCCCGGTGAAGGCGTACCGGCTGCTGCTGGATGGCGCAGAGCCGAGCCCGGCACCGGCAAAACCCGCCGGCCGCACCAAGCTGATCGCCGGCGCCGCCATCGCCGTGGCTGTCGTGGCCGGCCTCGCCGTCTGGGGCCTGACGGTCCGCGTCGAAGCCCCGCAAATGGTCATGGCCGACGGCACGCCGACCGACGACCCGGTGCTGGCAATGCCAACCGGGCCTTCCGTTGCCGTGCTGCCCTTCGACGAGCTGACAGAGAACCCGCCGCATCCGCATCTGGCCGAAGGAATTTCCAGCCAGCTCGTCTCCAATTTCATGGCGTTTTCAGACCTATCCGTTCTTGCGATCGATTCCACGCGCCCACTCAAAGAGGCACAGGCCAGCCCAGCCGCCATCCGGGAGGCTTTGAGCGCCGATTATGTGGTGCGGGGCAGCGTGCAACAAAATGCCGATGCAGTCCGCGTGACAATCGATTTGATCAGCACGGAAAGCGGTAATCATGTTTGGTCAAATCGCTACGAGTCGGAAATAGCAACCAATCGTTTGTTCGACATTCAAGACGATATCGCCATGCAGATCGCGGGTGCGCTCGGCAGTAACTTTAGTGGAATCATAGCCGAGGACATGCGGTTGCTGAAACGCAATTCGCCCACGCAGATGAGTGCCTACGATTGCGTGCTGATGGAAATGAACTATTGGAATGTACGCACGCCCGAGGCGCATGCCGAGGTGCGCGATTGTCTGGAGCGCGCCGTAGAAGAAGAACCCGATTATGCGCGCGCCTGGTCATCGCTGGCCTGGAACTATTCTGAGGAGTTCATGGTCGCCTACAACACGAGGCCGGATGCCGAGCAACGCGCTGTTGATGCGGCTCGGCGTGCGGTAAATCTTGAGCCGACCGCCTACAATACGAACGCGCTTTCTCAAATGCTTTATTGGACCGGGGATTACGATCAATTTCGCATCCATACCAAACAAGCGCTAACGCTCAATGCCAATGATGCGGCGATCTTGAACGAAATCGCATTCTGTTACGCAGGCTTGGGCGAGATCGACCTGGCGGATCAGCTCATGCAAAAATCGCTGAAGCTGAATCCGAATCCCCCGGCAACATGGTTCTGGGCCAAATACCATATCGACATCGGCCGTCGCGATTTTGACTCGGCGCTTACTGCCGCCGAGAAACTCTTTGTCGAGGACTTCTATTTCTCCCATGCCGCCCTCGCCGCCGCCTATATCGGCCTCGAGCGGCAGGCGGACGCCGAGCGGGCCATGCAGCGGACACTGGAACTCCGACCCGATTGGACGGTGCCACTCGCACGCGAGGAAATGGCCCGCTTCGTCCCTTGGTCGGGACTGCTCGACTATTACACCGACGCCATGCATAAGGCCGGCCTGCCTGAAACGCCGCCCGAGCCCGAGCGCCCCGTCATCGCCGTACTCCCGTTCGACAATCTGAGTGGTGATCCTAGCCAAGACTATTTCGTTGACGGCCTACGCGAAGAGATCATCACCGCGCTTACCCGCTTTCGTGACTTGCTGGTTATCGCCGGTGAATCAACGTTCGTTTACAAAGGGCGGGACAGCGATGTTCGCAATGTCGGCCAAGAGCTTGGCGCCGGCTACGTGCTCAGCGAGAGCGTGCGGCGATCAGGCGACCGGATTCGCGTCAGCGTCAAGCTGCTCGATGCCGAGAGCGGCGGCAATCTCTGGGCCGAGACCTTTGAACGTAACGCCGCTGTGAGCGACCTCTTTGCCATCCAGGACGAGATCACGGATGCGGTGGTCGGCTTGATCGCCGCCGCCCATGGCACCATGTCCCGTGACGCCGCCATGGACCGAGAACGCAAACCGCCGGCAAGCGACAGTGCCTATGACTGCATTCTGAAGCACTATGTCTTCCATCGCGTCGGGACCGCAGAGAACCACGCCATCGCTCGCGATTGTCTTGAGAAGACAGTCGAAAGCCACCCGAACTATGCGGCTGCTTGGACTGGCCTTGCCGATCTATACATGGAAGAAGTGCTTCAGGGTCACAACACGAGGCCAAATTCCGTGGAGCGCGCGGCGGAGGCCGCAAGACGGGCAATAACCCTCGATCCCATGGACGCGAAGGGGCACGCGATACTCGCTTGGGCATCATCGTTTCTGCAAGACTGGGATACTGCAAGGCAGCACGCCGACGAAGCCATTCAACGAAATTCTCGCGACGCCATGGTGCTCAATTATGCCGCTCTCATATACAGCCATCTCGGCGAGTGGTAACTTGGCCACGAGCTGGGCACGAAGGCCGTTCGCCTCAATCCGAGTCATCCAGGTTGGTACAATTGGTCAATAGTTCACTACTATTTTGCAAAAGGCGATTATGAGAACGCTTTGACCCCCTATTTCCCAGATGAACTTGATGTTTCATGTCACGAGGCAGAGATTTTGT
>CAZKTK010000275.1:0-4981 GCA_964555535.1 uncultured Rhodospirillaceae bacterium | reverse complement strand
GTATCGTCGAGCGTCATATCGGCGACGCCATCATGGCCATATTCGGCGTGCCGGTGGCACACGACAACGATGCCGAGCGCGCGGTGCGGACCGCGTTCGCCATTCATCGGGCGATGCCGGCGCTTGGGGCGGAATTCGGCCTTTCCTTGAGCATTCATGCCGGCGTGGCCAGTGGCTTGATCGTCGCGAGCCGCCCGGACGAGGAGGGCGAAGACTACACGACGGTCGGTAATTCCGTGAACCTGGCCGCACGCCTCGTATCCCTGGCTGGTGCTGGCGAGACAGTGATCTCGGACGCGGTCTACCGCTCGGTCATCCGGCACGTGGCGGGCGAGGCGATGGGCGAGGTCAACGTGAAAGGCATCGACAGGCCGGTGCGCACCTGGCGGGCGCGCGAGCTCGGCGGCGATGCCGACACCGCTGTTCGCCATGGTCTGGTCGGCCGCGAGGCGGAGCTCGGACAGTTTCACAGTGCCGCGCAGTCCTGCTTGCAGCGCGGCCGCGGCCAAGTCCTGCATCTGCGCGGCGAAGCGGGAATCGGCAAGACCCGGTTGGCAGAGGAGTTCATGGCCGTGGCGGGGGCCAGCGGCTTTGCTTGTCATACCGGCTTCGTGCTCGATTTTGGTCTTGGCGGCGGACAGGACGCCATCGGCCGGATCGTACAGACTGTGCTCGGTGCCGCGCCGGACGCGCCAATGCCGGCGCGTGCCCAAGCGGCGGAGCAGGCGGTGCGCGGCGGACTGGTGGAACCCGACGCGCTGATGTTCCTCCATGTCCTGCTCGATGTGCCTTTGCCCGAGGATGAGCGTCCGACCTATGACGCCATGGACAACGCGACGCGGGCGGAGGGGCGCCATGCCTGCCTGGTCGGCCTGATGCGGCGGAGCGCCGAGCGTAGGCCGATCTGCGCCATCGTCGAGGATGTGCATTGGGCGGACGATGCCATGCTGCAGGCCCTGGCGGCGGTTGCCGGGGCGAGCGTGGATGCGCCGCTGCTCCTCCTGCTTACCTCCCGCCCCGAAGGCGATCCTCTCAATCGGCAATGGCGCTCTGCCGCCGGCTCGGCTGCACTCAGTACCATCGAGCTCGGACCGCTCCCCAAGGACGACGCCCTCGCCCTTGCCGCGGGCTTTTCGGAAATCAGCGACCGTGCGGTTGCCGAATGCGTCGCGCGTGCCGAGGGAAATCCGCTCTATCTCGAGCAATTGCTGCATGGTGCCGTCGCCGGCGAGGACGAAGCCGTGCCGGATTCGATCCGCAGTATCGTTCTGTCACGGCTCGACAAGCTGTCGCCGCCATTGAAGCGCGCTTTGCAGGCGGCGAGCGTGCTCGGCCAGCGCGTCTCGCCGCAAATCGTTGCGGAGCTTACGGATGTCGGCGATGAACAATTCGATGAGCTGGTGGCGCTTTCGCTGCTGCGGCCGGAGGGCACGGAATACCGCTTTGCCCATGCCTTGATACGCGACAGCATTTACGGTGCCCTGCTTGACGAGCAACGCCGCGATTGGCACCGCCGGGCGGCCGTCTGTTTCGGCGCGCGCGACGAGGTTCTCGAGGCCGAGCATTTGGAGCGCGCGGAAGACCCTGGCGCGGCGCGGGCATATTTGGCTGCCGGCGAGAGCATGCGCGACAAGGCGGACTTTCCGCGTGCCATAGACCTCTTCGGCCGCGGTCTCGCCGTGGCGACGGATCCGGCCGACGAGATCGCCTTGCTGGAGGTCCGTTGCGAGCTGATGCGCGAGGTTGGGCTTGTCGCCGAATCCGTGTCCGGCTATCGGCGTATCCTTGAGATTGCCAATGATGACGCCACGCGCTGTCGCGGCTGGATCGGCATCGCAGCCGGCATGCGGGTTTCCGACAATTATGACGAGGCCCTTGAGGCGCTGGCCGAGGCGCAACAGATCGCCGAGAAGCTGGTTCTGACGTTCGAGCTGTCACAAATTCACTACTACCGCGGCAATATTTACTTTCCCATGGGGAATATCGAGGGCTGCCTGAGCGAGCAGCAGCTGGCCCTGGAGCATGCCCGGCGGGCAGGGTCCGTGGAGAACGAGGCGCGTGCCCTGAGCGGCCTGGGGGATGCCTATTATTCGCGCGGACGCATGGCCACGGCACTCGATTATTTCGAGCGTTGCGTTGCCCTTTGCCTTGCTAACGGGATTCGCCGCATCGAAGCGGGCAATCGCTACATGATCGCCTGGTGTCGGCTATACCTGAACGAAGTCGAAGGCTCGCTGGAGGAGGCGCGCCGGGCGGTCCAGGTCGCGGTCGAGATCGGCCATCGCAGGGCGGAAGTGGTGGCGCGGCTGACCCTGGGGCGGACATTGCTGGCCGCCGGGGCGGATCAGGACGCGGCAGCGATGCTGAAAGAGGGCCGCGCCCTTGTCCGTGGCATGGGTGCCAATCGCTTCCAGCCCTTCTACGCCATATTCGAGGCGCGCAATGCCTTCGCGTCCGGCGAAGAGCCGACCACCCTCCTCGAGAGCCTCGAGAAGGACCTTGCCATCTCCCGGGAGACCGGATTGGGATTTCTCGGGCCGTGGGTTCTCAGCACCATGGCCCTGGTCGGCGGCAGCGGGCAGACGCGCCGCGTTTCCCTTGCAGAAGGGGAAGACCTGCTGGGCGGCTCCTGCGTCGGGCACAACTATTACGGCTTCTACGTCGATGCCATGGAGATCGCCCTTGGCGAAGGCGATTGGGATGCGTGCGAACGTTACGGCGAAGCGCTTGCGGCATTCATGGCGGAAGAGCCGTTGGCCGGGCCGTCGTTCTGGATTGCGCGCGCGCGAGCCCTGACCGCGATCGGTCGCGCCGGCAAGGTCGATGACGCCGCAAAAGCCGAGGTGGAGAGACTGCTGCAGGTCGCGGTGGATGCCAATCTCGTACCGGCGCAACCGGCCTTGCGCGCCGCACTTTCGGACGCGACAGAAATGCCGGAGAGGTCCATCGGTGTAAGCTGAGCCGGGCACGGGGCCATGCCGTGAGCGCATGGCACCATTGCATCGCGTTGTGCATCGCAAGAAAAATATTGCAATGCAGCATTCGCCTTCCTATATCACCTTTGGCTGGCGATCCCCCCTCGCCGGCCCCCGCATCTATTTGCGGGTGATTCCTCCCTGAACTTGGGCCGTGGCACCCTGCCACGGCCTCTTTTATATTTCAGCTTCGCCGTTACTCGGCGGCGCGGGCATAGGGCGAAACCTCGGCCAACGCCTCGAGGAGCAGCGACAGGTCGGCGCCCAAAGGCCCCAGGCCGTCATGGGGACGCAGGCGGGCTTCATCCATGTACAAAGCCCGATTGACCTCTATCTGCAGGGCATGCACGCCCTCATGGGGGCGGCCGTGGCGAACTGTCGTGAAGCCGCCGGCATAGGGGCGGTTGCGGACGACGCTATATCCCATTTCCGACAGCAGCGATTCCGCCTGGGCGGTAAGCTCGGCCATGCAGGCGCCGCCGTGGCGGTCGCCGAGGACGAAATCCGGCCCAGCGGCACCATTGCGTGAGACCGCCTGCGACGGCATGGAATGGCAGTCGACGAGAATGGCAAAGCCGAAGCGCTCGCGCGTTTCCCGCAGCAGCGCGGTCAGCGCCCTGTGATAGGGAAAGTAGCAGCGGTGCAGGCGGGCGCGGGCTTCGCCGATCGGCACTTTGCCGCCGTAGATGGCAACGCCGTTGGCGGCGACACGGGGCACCACGCCAAGACCGGCCCGCACCCGTGGCGAGCCGGGATTGGCGAAAGCGGGCAGGGGGCCTTCGAACATGGCGGCATCGAGCTCGAGCGGCTCGCGGTTGGCATCCACATAGGTGCGCGGGAACAGCGCCTGGATGACCGGCACGCCGCGCTCCGGCAGGGTTGTCAGGAGCTTGTCCACATAGGCGTCCTCCGAGCGGCGCAGCTCGGCCAGGCCGAGGCGGGAGCTGGCAAGAAAAGCGCTGTCGTAGCGGCGCCCGCTGTGGGGCGAGGCGACGACCAGCGGCCCGCTTTGCCGGCCGGGACGCAGAATCTCGAAAAGCGGTATTGTCTCTGGCTGTGTCATCGACACGCAGTATGACGGAAATGCGCTCTATGTCATCATGGTGCGCGAGGAGGGCCGGTCATGGATCTGAAGCAATTCGAGGCATCGCTCAGCGAGGCGGCACCGCCGGCCGGAATTTCCGCCGCCGTGGCAGCGCTGTGGCAGGCGGCCAAGGGCGATTGGCACGCGGCCCACGGCCTGGCGCAAAGCCAAGACGATGCCGAAGGTGCCTGGGTGCACGCCTATCTGCACCGGGTCGAAGGCGACGAGGGCAATGCCGGCTACTGGTACCGCCGCGCCGGACGGCCGCATTGCATGGAGTCGTTGCCCGAGAAATGGCGCGATATCGCGGCCGCGCTTCTCTAAGTGCTTGAGGCGCCGTGGCGGCGGAAATAGCGCCGCGTCGGGAACACCGCCTTGATCTCCGCGTAGCCGCGGCTCGCCGCGGGAAGCTGTACCGGCGGGCGGCTGGCTGCCGCAGTCTCCAGCGCTTCGAGCCGGCTGATCGTTCCCGGATGTGTCGAAAACAGCGACGTGGTGCCTTCGGTATCCGCGGGATAGAGCTGGAGCAGGGTACGGAAGAATCCGGGCGCCTGCCTGGCGTCGTAGCCGGCCAGCTCGAAGACGTCGAGAATATGCTTGTCCGCCTCGTACTCCGCACCTTGCGAGTAGCCAGCGGTGACGATGTTGCGCATGGCGCCTTCCATCTCGTCGATCGCCAGGTCGCTCAGGGTGCGAACGTTGCTGTCGTAGATCTGGCCCATGATCAGATCCCGCCCGGCGCCGGTGACCATGTCGGAGAAGCGCTCGGACTCCATCTCGCGAGCGGCGTGGCGCAGCTCCACATGGCCGATCTCGTGCGCGATCACGGCGGCGAGCTCCGCATCGCTCGCCACATAGCGCAGCAGCCCCTTGTTGATCGCCATCTTGCCGCCGGGCAGGGCCCAGGCATTGACCGTGTCAT
>CAZKTK010000274.1:0-4986 GCA_964555535.1 uncultured Rhodospirillaceae bacterium | reverse complement strand
GATAGGTCAGCTGCTCGTGAATCATGGTGTGATAGGAGACGTTGCTGACAAAGGTCTCCTTTTCCTTGAGCGTCGGCAGTTCGCCGTTCAGCAGCAGATAGGCGACCTCCATGAAGTCGGATTTCTCCGCCAGCTCCTCGATGGGATAGCCGCGATGCAGCAGAACGCCCTGTTCACCGTCGATATAGGTGATGGCGGATTCGGCGCTGCCGGTGGAGGTGAAACCTGGATCGTAGGTAAAATGACCGGTCTCTGCGTAGAGCTTACGCACGTCGATGACGTCGGGCCCGATGGTGCCTTTGATCACCGGCAATTCGACGACTTTGCCGGTTTGATTGTCGGTTAGCGTCATGCTTCCCGCGACTTGCGACGTGGCGGCCTGCTCTGCCATTGAGGGATCCTTTTTCTATAGGCGGGGACGGCCGGCCAAGGATGGCCCGCGCGCGGTGGCCGGAGCATACTGACTTGCCTTTGGATTGGCAAATTTTTGCCGCAATCTAAGCCGTATTAACTTAGAAATTATGTAAATAAATCAAATCAATAATGGATAAAGTTAATGTAATATACTAAACTTTACGGAAGTAAGATTCGATACGGTCGAAGGCTGTCTCTATGGTCGTCTCGTCAACACAGTAGGCCATGCGCACATGACCCTCGCCTGTAGGGCCGAAAGCGGCACCCGGCGTTACCGTCACGCGCGCTTCCTCGAGCAGGCGAATCGCGAAGCCGCGGGACGTCTCATGCGGCACCAGAATCCGCGGAAAGACGTAGTAGGCGCCTTCGGGCTTCACATAGTCGAAGACGTGGGAAACCGCATCGAGGCGCGCGCAGATCAGCTCGCGGCGCTTCGCCAATACCGCCTCGAACTCCTGCAAATGCACGGGCGGCTCGGAAAGTGCCGTAATCCCCGCTACCTGCGAGACCCGCGGCGTGCAGATGATGGTTGCGTCATGAACCTTGAGCACGTCACGCTTGAGCCCGTCGGGAAGGATCATATAGGCGAGCCGCCAGCCGCTCATGGCGTAGGTCTTCGAGAAGGTGAAGAGGTAGGCGATCGTATCGGCGAACTCTGGAACGGACGACAGATTGAAGTATCTGCCCCCATTCTCGTAGGTGAAATGGGAATAGGGGTCATCGAGTATCACCAGGATGCCAGCATCCTGCGCAATGGCGCCGATGCGCCGCAGTTCAGTCTCGCTGAAAATCTTGCCCGTCGGGTTCGACGGCGTCACCAGCACCAGCGCCTTGGTGCGGGCTCCGATCAGGCCGGGCAGGGCATCGATATCGAGCGCCCAGCCTTGCCCCTCGTCCATGGCCCAGTGCACCGGCCTACCGCCGCACAGGCGGATCTGCTGAAAGTGCGAGGCGAAGCCGGGGTCCGTGAGGATGATCTCGTCGCCGGGATCGATAATGGTGTGAAAGAGCGCGTTCAGGCCCTGCATATTGCCGGCGGTGATGATGATGTTCTCGTCTGCATCGACCTCGATGCCGGTGGCGTCGGCGTGCACTTTCGCGGCCAGGCGCCGCAACTCAGGCAAGCCGTCGGGCAGGGCGTATTTGCCAATATCCGGATCGGCCTCGATCGAGGCCTCTATGGCGCGGCGGATATGGGCCGGGGTACGAAACGACGGCACGCCCCAGGTCAGCGATGCCGCATCGTCTATGCGGGCGCTCAGCATCGCCATCTCCTTGATCGCGGAGATCGAAATTTCCGAAACCGCTTGCGATACCCAACGCTGCCTCATTGCACGCGCTCCCACAACCGAATGCCCGGTTATACTGTCACAAAACGAGGCAGGGCATGGCAGAGAAACGCATCGTCATCATGGGTGCCGCCGGGCGCGACTTTCACAATTTCAACATCGTCTATCGCGACAACCCATCGCGCCGTGTCGTCGCTTTCACGGCAACCCAGATCCCGGAAATCGCGGGGCGGCGCTATCCGCCGTCGCTTGCGGGGCCGAGTTATCCGGACGGCATTCCCATCGTCGAGGAGGCGGCCCTGGGGGACCAAGACGCCGACGAAGTGGTCTTTGCCTATAGCGACGCACGGCACGAGGACGTGATGCACAAGGCATCATTGGCCTTGGCGTTGGGCGCCGACTTCACCTTGCTCGGGCCCAATACCACGATGTTGCGCTCCCGGCGGCCTGTCATCGCGGTCTCGGCCGTGCGCACAGGCTGCGGCAAGTCGCAGGTCACCCGTTACCTTGCCAAGCGCCTGCGCGCGATAGGAATGCGTGTCGCGGCCATCCGCCATCCCATGCCCTACGGCGACCTTGCCGCACAGGCCGTGCAACGCTTTGCCACCGCGGCCGACCTCGACGCCGCCGATTGCACCATCGAAGAGCGCGAGGAATACGAGCCCCATTTAGCGTTGAACGTGGTCGTCTATGCGGGCGTGGACTATGGGGCGATCCTCGCCAAGGCGGAGGCCGAAGCCGACGTGATCCTCTGGGACGGCGGCAACAACGATTTTCCCTTCTACCGGCCGGACTTGCACATCGTGCTGGTGGATCCGCTGAGGCCCGGCGACGAAATCGCCTACCATCCAGGCGAGGCGGCCCTGCGCATGGCCGATATCGTTGTGCTCGCGAAGGCGGAGCCCGCCAATCCGGAAGCCTTGACGGAGGTGCGACAGAATGTGGCCGCGCTGGCGCCTGGCGCGACCGTGTTGCGGGGTGCGTCCCCGGTTACGCTCGGCTCCCCTGTCGCAGGCAAGGTCGCACTCGTGGTCGAAGACGGACCGACACTCACCCATGGCGGCATGGCCTATGGCGCCGGATTCGTCGCCGCCCGCGATGGCGGCGCTCTCGTCATCGATCCGCGCGAGGCGGCCCGGGGCGATATCGCCGCGCTCTATGAGCAATATCCCCATATCGGCCCGGTGCTGCCGGCCGTCGGGTACTACCCCGATCAGCTCGCCGCGCTTGCCGCGACCATTAATGCCAGCCACGCCGATGTCGTGGTGTCGGGCACCCCGTGCGACCTGTCGGCGCTGATCGAGATCGACAAGCCTGTGGTGCGGGCGCGCTACGAGTACGCCGAGTTGGATACGCCAGGCCTCGGCGATTTGGTGGATGCTTTCCTGAAGGGCTCTAGGCCGTGATACGGGTGCCCGCGGTGCCGGCGAGGATGGCTGCGGCATCCTCCAGCCGGCCGATGCCCGCATTGCCGAACATCGAAGCCGCTTCGATCTTCGGGCGCATGGAGCCCGCTTCAAAGTCCTCAAGCGACAGTGCGTCGACTTGGATATGCGAGATCGGCTTTTGTGACGGGGTGCGCCAATCGCGGTAGACGGCATCGACATCTGTCAGCATGAGCAAGACATCGGCCCCGAGCTGGCGGGCGAGAAGGGCACTGGACAGGTCCTTGTCGATGACGGCCTCGATACCGAAATGGCTGCCGTCCTCGCGCCGCACCACGGGAATACCGCCGCCGCCGGCGCAGATCACCACCACCCCCTGATCCACAAGCAGCCGAATGACATCGATTTCGAGAATCGCACGAGGCTTGGGCGACGCGATGAGGCGCCTGCTCTCTGCCGGGCCGATGGGCTTGGTTGGCGTGGCGAACGCCGGATCGTTCGGATCGACCTCGATCTGGGTCAACAGGCTGACACAATGCCGCTCGGACGGCAGGCGATTGCCAAGCTCCTGCGCGATCAGATAGCCGATCATGCCCTCGGACTGGGCATCGAGAACATCGAAGCTGGTCTCGGGCGCCTGCATGGCCAGAAGCCCAACCTGCGGGCCGTTGCCGTGGGTAATGACCAGCTCATGCTCGGCGGCAAGCGTAACGAGAGCCCCGGCGGCAATGGCGGCGTTATGTCGCTGGCTATCGACCGTCGGCGGCTCGCCTCGCTGCAGCAAGGCATTGCCACCGAGCGCGACAACCAGGCGCATGCCTATAGGGCGCCGAGCCGCGCCAAGGTCTGCTCGCGGCCGAGTACGGCGAGAACCTCGAACATGCCGGGAGAGGCGGTGCTGCCCGTAAGCGCGGCGCGCAAGGGCTGGGCGATCTTGCCGAGCTTGAGCTCCTGCGCCTCGGCAAAGCCGCGCACGGCCTGTTCCAAAGCGTCCTCAGTCCAATCGCTTAGGGCACTAAGCTCCTTGGCCAGGGCACCGAGGCGCGCTCGCGCCTCATCGTCGAGCAGCTTGGTCGCCTTGCCGGTCGGTGTCGGCGCCTCGTCGAGGGCGTAGAAGCTGCCGGCCTCCGCCAACGCCAACAGCGTATTGGCACGCGGTTTCAGCCCCGCCATGCCGGCCCGCAAGCGCGCTTCTCCTGCCGCGTCCACGTTGCCTTCGATGAGCGGCAGAACGAGTGCCACCAGGCGCTCCTCATCGGCCTCGCGAATGTAATGGCCGTTGAGGCTTTCGAGCTTGGTCATGTCGAACCGCGCAGCGCCGCGCCCTACGCCATCGAGGTCGAACCACTCAATCGCCTGCTCGGTGGAGATGATCTCGTCGTCGCCATGGGACCAGCCGAGGCGCAGCAGATAGTTGCGCATGGCCTCGGGCAGCATGCCCATATCACGATAGGCATCGACACCGAGCGCGCCATGGCGCTTCGACAGCTTGGCACCATCGGCACCATGGGTCAGCGGCATATGGGCGAACACCGGCAAATCCCAGCCGAGCGCCTGGTACAGTCCGGCCTGACGAAAGGCATTGTTGAGATGATCGTCGCCGCGGATGACGTGGCTGATACCCATGTCGTGATCATCGACCACCACCGACAGCATGTAGGTCGGCGTGCCGTCGGCGCGCAGCAGGATCATGTCGTCGAGCTGGGCATTGCTCTGGGTGACGCGCCCCTGGATGCCGTCATCGATCACGGTCTCGCCATCGTGCGGCGCCTTGAAACGGATGACCGGCGGGATATCCGCCGGCGCTTCGCTCGGGTCACGGTCGCGCCAGCGTCCGTCATAAAGCCGCGGCCGGCCTTCCGCCCGGGCCTGCTCGCGCATCTCCGCCAGCTCCTCCG
>CAZKTK010000273.1:0-4988 GCA_964555535.1 uncultured Rhodospirillaceae bacterium | reverse complement strand
GTATCAGGGCCAGGGCCTCAAGCTCGGCAAGCACTTCCGCCCCTGGGCTTGACCCTGCGGGCCGTGGTGGCTTAGCTAGCCTGTACCGAGAACAGGGGGCGAGCATGGCGGCCGGCGAATTCTACGACGATCTCGAGACGCGCGATCCCGAGCAGCGCGAAGCGGCGCAGTTCGCGGCCTTGCGCGACCAGCTGGCGGCGGCCAAGGCGGCGAGCCCGGCCTGGGCCACGCTGCACGAGGGCATCGAGCCCGGCGACATCACCACGCGCGAGGCCCTGGCGCAGCTGCCGGTGGTGCGCAAGTCGGCGCTCACGGCGCGGCAAACGGCCGAGCCGCCGCTCGGCGGCCTGACCACGCTGCCGCCTGGCGAGCTCGACTGGATTTTCTGCTCGCCGGGGCCGATCTTCGAGCCCGGCATGCGCGCGGGCGACTACTGGCGCATGGGCCGGGCAATGTTCGCCGCCGGCTTTCGAGCCGGCGATGTCGCCTACAACACCTTCGCCTACCACCTGACCCCGGCCGGCCACATGATGGAAACGGGCGCCAAGGCCTGCGGCTGCGCCGTGGTGCCGGGCGGTGTCGGCAATACCGAGCAGCAGGTGCAGGCGCTGGCCGGCTTGCGGCCGAATGCCTATGTGGGCACCCCGTCCTTCCTGCGCATTCTCTTGGAGAAGGCGGAGGCCGCCGGTCACGATGTCTCCAGCCTGACCAAGGCGGCGGTAGGCGGCGAGGCGCTGCCGCCGTCGGTACGCGCCGAGTTCCAGGACCGTGGCGTTGCCACCACGCAGTCCTACGGCACCGCCGATGTCGGCCTCATCGCCTATGAAAGCCCGATCCCCGAAGGCATGATCCTCGATGAAGGCGTCATCGTCGAGATCGTCGAGCCCCTCGGCAGCGCGCCCGTGGCCGAAGGCGAAGTTGGCGAGGTGGTGGTGACCGCGCTCAACCCGATCTATCCGCTGACGCGCTTCGCCACCGGCGATCTCTCGGCGATCCTGCCGGGGCAGAGCGCTTGCGGGCGCACGGGCGCGCGCATCAAGGGCTGGATGGGCCGCGCCGACCAGACCACCAAGGTGCGCGGCATGTTCGTCCACCCCATGCTGGTAGCCCAGGTGATCGGCCGCCACCCGGAGATCAGCAAGGCGCGCCTGATCCTGGAGAACCCGGACAACCGCGACAGCGTGACGCTGCATTGCGAGTTCCCCGGCGACGGCGGCGAGGGCCTGACCCAGGCCATCGCCGAGTCGGTCCAGGCCGTCTGCAAGCTGCGCGGCGACGTCAAGTTCGTCGAGCCCGGCAGCCTGCCCGACGACGGCAAGATGATCGACGACCAGCGCAGCTGGGACTGAGCAAAAGAGAAACCCCCCGAAACCGCAGCGGTTTCAGGGGGTCGAATCTGGTGGAGCCAGGCGGAATCGAACCGCCGACCTCTTGAATGCCATTCAAGCGCTCTCCCAACTGAGCTATGGCCCCGAAAAAGGTGCGAACCGGGCGCCGAATTGGGGGGCGGCGCCGCCGCGGCCGGGAAACTAGAGCATTTGCGAAGCGTTTGGAACCGCTTTGATGGCCCGCGCGCGATTCTCCGGCCGGCGGGCCCTATTCCTTGCGATCGGCGTCGCCGATAAGGGCGTTCACGTCATCCTTGTCGTCGTCGAGATCGTCGTCCTCGGCCGCCAGGGGCGCGTCGTCGCCGTCGTCGTCATCGGCCTCGACGGCAGTATCCTCTTCCGCCTCCGGCGGCTTCGCGGGCGTTTCCTTGGGCGGCTTGGCTGCGGCCCGGGTCGGCTTCGGCTTGACCACGACCTCCGCCACCGTCTCGCATTTCGGGCAAGTCGGGGGTTGTTTCCCGAGGTCGTAGAATTTCGCGCCGCAGCTGGCGCAGAGATGCTTGCTACCCAGGTCTTTCGTGGCCACCGTGCATTCCCTCTTATTGCGCGCCCCTCGCCGGCGCGGTCGTAAGCCGCCTTTGCCATGATCGCCCGCCATCTGTCAAAGCAAAATCGCGCTTGTGCCGGCCCTCGCATATGGGCGCCATCCGTGTTAGGGCTCGCGCAACCATTTCCACCCATATCAGCAACGGCGGATCCAGCGTGCAGCCTCTTCGATCCAAAGCAACCGGCCCGCTTGCGGGCGAGATCGTTGCGCCCGGCGACAAGTCCATCTCCCACCGGGCCTTGCTGTTCGGTGCCTTGTGTGCAGGCGAGACCGAGATCGAAGGTCTGCTGGCAGCCGAGGACACGCTTGCGACCGGCGCCGCGGTTTCCGCTCTCGGGGCCACGGCACGCTGCGATGACACCGGGCGCTGGCATGTCGCCGGCGTCGGCATCGGCGGGCTTCGCGAGCCCGGCGACGTGCTCGATCTCGGCAATAGCGGCACCGGCGCGCGGCTCCTGCTCGGCGTGCTGGCCGGGCATCCGTTGACCGCCGTTCTGACGGGCGACGACTCGCTGCGCTCGCGGCCCATGGCGCGGGTCACGGAGCCTTTGTCGCGCATGGGCGCCCGCTTCGTCTGTGCCGAGGGCGGGCGCCTGCCCATCACCGTGACCGGCGCCGCGGATCCGCTTCCGCTCGAGACCCGGCTTGCGGTGCCATCGGCGCAGGTGAAGTCGGCGCTGCTGCTCGCGGGTCTCTCCGCGCCGGGGCAGACCATCGTCGTCGAGCCCGAGCCGACCCGCGACCACTCGGAGCGCATACTGCGCCTGTTCGGCGCCGAGATCGCAAGCGAGGCGGAGAGCGGCGGCGGGCGGCGCATCGTGCTCGAAGGCCAGCCGGAGCTCGTGTCGCCGGGCCTGCTGCGCGTGCCTGGCGATCCGTCCTCGGCAGCGTTTCCGCTGGTGGCGGCGCTGCTGGTGCCGGGGTCGCGGGTGAAAGTCTCGGGCGTCTGCATCAATCCCCTGCGGACCGGGCTCTTCGAAAGCCTTGTCGAGATGGGGGCGGCGCTGACCATCGACGAGACCGGCGAGGCCTGCGGCGAGACGGTGGCGGATATCGGCGCCAGCGCCGGCCCCCTTCGCGGCATTACCGTTCCCGCCGAACGCGCCCCGCGCATGATCGACGAATATCCCATTCTCGCCGTTGCCGCGGCCTGCGCCGAGGGGCCGAGCCGCTTCGAGGGTCTGGCTGAGCTCAGGGTCAAGGAAAGCGACCGCTTGGCCGCCATCGCCGACGGTCTCGCCGCCAACGGGGTGCAGGTCGAAGCGGATGCGGACAGCCTGACGATTACCGGTTCGGGCGGCCCGCCGCCAGGGGGCGGGCGCGTGGTCAGCCACGGCGATCACCGCATCGCCATGGCCTTCCTGGTCCTCGGCCTGGTCGCGCAACGGCCCGTCACCATCGACGACGGCACCATGATCGCCACGAGCTTTCCGGGATTTGCCGAGCTCATGCGCGGCCTCGGCGCCGACATCGCCGTGGCGGACGCGGCATGATCATCGCCATCGACGGCCCGGCCGCCTCGGGCAAGGGCACCCTGGCGCGGCGCCTGGCCGAGCATTTCGATCTCGCCTATCTCGATACCGGCAGTCTCTATCGCGCCACCGCCCTGCGCGTGCTCGACGCCGGCGGTGACCCGGCCGACCCCGATACCGCGGAGACCGCGGCGAAAAGCCTGGATGCGACCACGCTCGACAGCCCGCGCCTGCGCCAGCCCGAGGTCGGCGCGGCGGCATCCCTGGTTGCCGCCATTCCGGGTGTGCGCGCGGCTTTGCTGGCCTTCCAGCGCGATTTCGCAGCCGATCCCCCAGGCGATACGACCGGTGCCATCCTCGACGGCCGCGATATCGGCAGTGTCGTGCTGCCGGATGCGGATGCGAAGATCTTTCTCACCGCCAGCGCCGAAGCCCGCGCGGAGCGCCGCCATAAGGAGTTGCAGCAGCGTGGCACGGAGAGTATAAGAGCCGCCGTCCTGCGGGAGCTCGCGGAACGGGATACGCGAGACGGATCGCGCGAAGCGGCTCCGATGGTGCAGGCCCCCGACGCGCTGCTGTTGGATACGACGAATTTGGATGCCGATGCCGCCTTTGCGGCAGCGGTGAAACTTGTTTTGGCGCGGCTGCAGTGAGCCGCCCCGGAACACCGAGCCGAAAATGCGAAATGGCCGGGTAACCGAGGTTGAGGCGAATATATGAGCGATGTCGGCAGCACCGAGGGCAATGCCCCGGTGACGGATGAGAATTTCGAGGCACTTCTGCAGGAGTCCCTCGGCCAGGCGGCAAAGCTCGAGGGCACCGTGGTGCCGGGCACCGTGATTGCCATCGACAACGACATGGCGGTCATCGATGTCGGCCTCAAGGCCGAAGGCCGCGTCGCGCTTAAGGAATTCTCGACGTCGACAGGCGAGATCGAGATCAATGTCGGCGACACGGTCGAAGTCTTCCTCGATCGCATGGAAAACCGTCGCGGCGAAGCCGTGCTCAGCCGCGAGCGTGCGCGCCGCGAGGAAGCCTGGGTCATGCTCGAAAAGGCCTTCAACGACAGTGCGCGCACCGAGGGTGTGATCTTCGGCCGCGTCAAGGGCGGCTTCACGGTCGATCTCGGCGCCGCCGTCGCCTTCCTGCCCGGCAGTCAGGTGGACGTGCGCCCGGTGCGCGACATCACGCCGCTGCTCAATACCAAGCAGCCTTTCCAGATTCTCAAGATGGACCGCCGCCGCGGCAATATCGTGGTCTCGCGCCGCGCCGTGATGGAGGAGACCCGCGCCGAAGCCCGTGCGGAGCTCGTCGCCAGCCTCAAGGAAGGCCAGGTGCTCGACGGCGTGGTCAAGAACATCACCGACTACGGCGCCTTCGTCGATCTCGGCGAGGTCGATGGCCTGCTGCATGTCACGGACATCGCCTGGCGGCGCATCAACCATCCGAGCGAGGTGCTGAGCATCGGCCAGACCCTCAAGGTGCAGGTCATCCGCTTCAGCGTGGAGACCCAGCGCATCAGCCTCGGCATGAAGCAGCTCGAGGCCGATCCCTGGGAGGGCGTCGAGATCAAATACCCGG
>CAZKTK010000272.1:0-4989 GCA_964555535.1 uncultured Rhodospirillaceae bacterium | reverse complement strand
TCAGCTTCGCCGACGCGATCAAGGCGGAGGAAGGCGACATCTTCGAGATCGACGTGCCCGATTTCGGCCGTGCCCTGCGCAACCCCCTGGCAACGCTGAGCGGCAACGCCCTGGTAAGCGTGACGGGGCTTTAGGCGAAGAGCACGTATATGGTGTATGCTGAGGCTGCCGGCACTTGGGGAGGAGCGGCAGCATGCAGATCGACGACAGCGTCGCCGCCGTGCTCGGCGGCATCTATGACACGGCGCTGGAGCCGAGCCTTTGGCTCGATTTAATGGAGCAATTGTCGCGGCTGTTGGGGTGCTTCACTGGCGGCGTTTGGATCGCCGATGACGAGACCCGCGAAGGATATCTCGACATCAGCTGGAACGAGGATCCGGACATGGCGCCGCTCTTCTACGAGCACATTATTCACGAAGCGCCGGCGAGCTATTTCGATCCGACCCGGCCGGTCGGTTCGATTTACTCCTGCGAAGGCTGCTACGAACCCTCCGCATTCAAGCAAAGCGTTGTCTACAACGAATATTATGCGCCATTCGGCCTTGGCTCTGTGATGTCGGCGCTGATTTGGCGCGAGGCATCGAAGGCGGCGCGATTTTGTATTTCCAGATCGACAAGCGCGGGCAAATTGACCGGCGACGAGATCGCCATTCTCGCTTTCCTATTGCCGCACTTTCGCCGCGCCATTCAGTTTCAGGAAAGCCTCGGTCTGCTCGATGCGCAACGCCGTGCGGCACTGGAGTTTGTCGACGGGTTGCCCGTGGGCGTGATCTTTCTCGACCGCCACGGCAAAGTGCTGGAGGCCAACCGCGAGGCCCGTGCCATTGCTGCCGCCGGAGATGGCTTCCGCCTCGACCACGACCAGGTGCGTGGCGGCACACTCAGCCAGTGTACGGCCCTTGGCCGCCTTGTGAGCGAGGCGCTGGCGACCACTCTCGGCCACGGCATCGACAGCGGCGGCAGTCTGCGCCTCGACCGCTCGTCGCTGCGCCGCCCATACGAAGTGCTTGTCTCGCCACTCAACGGCAAGGGTGAGTCCCTGATGCCGGTGAACGGCGCCGCGGCTGTGCTGGTGATTACCGACCCCGAGCACCACACCGAGCCGCCGCATGAGCGGCTGCAACGCGTCTACGGTCTCAGCCCGGCGGAAGCGTGGGTCGCCTGGGGCATCGCGTCGGGCCGGCGCCAGACCGAGCTCGCCGAGGAACGCGGCATCAGCCCCGAGACCGTGCGCACTTACCTACGCCGCGCCCGCGACAAGACCGACGCCAAGCGCACCGCCGATCTCGTCCGCCTCATCCTCACCGGCCCCGCCATGCTCAACGGCAACGGTGACTGAATGCAAATCAACGAAAACATCAGTGACCTGATCGGGAGCATCTACGAATCGGCCTTCACCGTCGAAGACTGGGAAGACCTTGTGGAACGCCTATCCAAACTCATGGATATGTGTAGCGGCGGCATATGGCTTGCAAATGACGAAACCCTGGAAATTCCGTTCTATGCGAATTGGAACGAAGACCCAGAGGCGAGCGACGCCTTCGACGAACACTACGTTTTCACGGCTCCTCGGACCTATTTCGATCCCCGACGACCCGAGGGGCAGATCTATTCCTGCGAAGGCTTGTACGCCTTCGGCGAATGGCCGAAGTCGGAGCTGTTCAACGGCTGGTACTTACCCAACGGTTTTGGCTCCTGTACCTCGGCCATCGTTTGGAAGTCGCCCAAACTGACCGCTCGCTTCTGCCTGATGAAGCCGCTGAACAGTGAACGAACATCGCGAGCCGGCAAGGATCTGCTGGCATTCTTGTTGCCGCATTTCCGTCGCTCCTTGCAATTACAGTACCACTTTGACCTATTCGAGGGACAGCGCAACATCGTGAGCGACGTTCTCGATGCCCTGCCGTTTGGCGTAATCCTGGTCGATGCCAAAGCAAAAGTGCTGCAAGCCAACGGCATGGCACAGGACATGTTGCGCGAGGGCGACGGTCTATTGATCTTGGCCAAGACGATGTGTGCCGCCCGCCCTGAAGAAAGCAAGGCCCTGGCCCAACGTATAGGTGCGGCGGCGCTAACCGGTGCCGGCGACGGCGTCCACAGCGGCGGTCCCTTGCGCGTCAGCCGCCCGTCCCTCAAACGCGACTACGAGGTTCTCGTGAGCCCTATCGGCAGACGCGCCTTTCTCGATCAGGGTGTCGGAACGCCCGCTGCCATCGTCATCATCACCGACCCCGAGCACCACACCGAGCCGCCGCATGAGCGCCTGCAGCGGCTTTACGGCCTCAGCCCGGCGGAGGCCTGGGTGGCCTGGGGCATCGCCTCGGGCCGGCGCCAGACAGAGCTGGCGGAGGAACGCGGCATCAGCCCGGAGACCGTGCGCACCTATCTGCGCCGCGCCCGCGACAAGACCGACGCCAAGCGCACGGCGGACCTCGTGCGCCTCATCCTCACCGGCCCTGCCATGCTCAACGGCAGTGGCAAATAAGGCCGCGATTGTACCCGGTACCGGGGACAGACAACCGCCGCCCGGTCTCTAGCATAAGCCCTTCAAAGCAATCCTTTGGAGGGAACCTGACCATGCCGACATATCTCTGCCGAACCGCCGCCGGGATCGTCCTGGCTGCGCTTGCCGGCGCCTGCGCCCAGGCCGGCGAGCGCGTTACCGTCACCGGTCATTACGGCGGCTATGACAAGAGCGAGGTGCTGGAACTCAGCGACGACCACATCCTCATCACCATGATCGACGAGGGTACCGGCTATTTCTTCGACCCGCCCCATCATCAGACGCCATTCCAGCATGCCGCCGGTCCCTGCCGCGGAACATTGGAGATCAAGGCGGGCGTCGCCTCCGGCCAGGGGTGGTGCGTGCGCACCAATCCCAATGGCGGGCGCATCCTGCTTGCCTGGCAGGTCTCGCCCGATACGGAAAACGGCATCCACGGCACCTGGTCCGCCGAAGGCGTCTCCGGGGACGCGCTCGGCTGGAAAGGCGGTGGCGAATGGCACCCGGTCACAGAGACCGGCGGCGGCAACTACGTCGACACCTTCAGCGGCTGGCTCGAAGCGCCCGATTGAGCGAGTGGGAACGACCTCCCCATCGGGGCCGACGACACGCGTTGCCGGCCCCGTTTTCTGAAAACACCGAACCCCCTCCCCCACAGCGCTTTTCGGTGCTATAGCAGCGCCATGTCTTTGATTACCGATACCGGCGCGCTGGCCGCGTTGTGCGCGCGGCTGGCGGAAACGCCGTTCATTTGTCTCGATACCGAGTTCATGCGCGAGAGCACCTTCTGGCCCAAGCTCTGCCTGGTGCAGATCGCCGGGCCGGACGGGGTGGCCTCGGCCATCGACCCGTTGGCGGAGGGCATCGAGCTTGCGCCCCTGCTCGACCTGCTCAACGATTCCGGCATCCTCAAGGTGATGCATGCGGCGCGCCAGGATCTGGAGATCTTCTACAATCTCTCGGGCCGCGTGCCGGTGCCGCTGTTCGATACGCAAGTGGCGGCCATGGTCTGCGGTTTCGGCGAGGCGGCGGCCTATGAGAAACTCGCGCGCAAGCTGGCACGGGCCAAGATCGACAAGTCCTCGCGCTTCACCGACTGGTCCAAGCGCCCTTTGACCGATCGCCAGCTGACCTACGCCCTGGCCGACGTGGAGCATCTGCCCACCATCTACGAAAAGCTTTCGACCAGCCTGGAAGAGTCGCGGCGCGGCCCCTGGGTGAAGGAGGAAATGGCGGTGCTCACCGCCGAGGACGTCTACGCCATGCGCCCGGAAGACGCCTGGCGGCGCATCAAGACGCGCACCGTGGCGCCCGACTTCCTGGCCGTGCTGCGCGAGGTGGCGGCAGCGCGCGAACGCTACGCCCAGAGCCACGACGTGCCGCGCCAGCGGGTACTGCGCGACGATGCGATATTGGAGATCGCGGCGCATCGCTGCGCCGATCTCGACGAGTTGGGGCGCATCCGCGGCATGAGCAAGGGTCTGCTCAAGGGCCCCCTGGGCCCGGCCATGGTCGAGGCGGTGGCGGCTGGCATCGCGGTGCCCGAGGACGAGCGCCCGACGCTTGCCAAGGCAAAGTCGGCACCCCGCGGTGTCGGCCCGCTGGTCGAGCTGCTCAAGGTGCTCCTGAAGATGCGCTGCGAGGAGAACGACGTGGCGGTCAAGCTGGTCGCCTCATCGGCCGACCTCGAGCGCATCGCCGCTGACGATGCAGCCGATGTCCCGGCCATGCATGGCTGGCGCCGCAGCCTGTTCGGCGACGACGCCCTGGCGCTCAAACGCGGCGAACTGGCCCTGACCGCCGAGGGCGGCCGCATCGCCCTGATCGAGCTGGAAGACGAAGCGTAGCGGCCGGGATTTGGCGATAATTAAATGGTGACAGTTACCTATTTCCTAGAATCCTTTGGGCGTAGAACGCGGTAGAAATAGGTAACTGTCACCATTTAATTATCGCCGCCTTGTGATCCCCCTTCAATGCGCTAAGCGTCCGCGCGTTTTCCCAGCGGCCATCATCGGTCTGGGCCCAGTAGGTGAGCGGGTAGCCGGCTTCCTTGAGCGTCTTCCAACGACCGCGGGCGGCGGCAAGCGCGTGCTCGTCGGTGCCATCGAAAAGGTCCAGGCAACGGTCGTAGAGGTCGCGATCACCGGCCTCGGCGCCGTCGGTCAGCAGCAGCACCGTGGCTTCGTTCGGGTTCTCCTCGACGCAAGTGAGATAGACCGGCTGGTCGGCAGCGTGGCCATCCTCCGGCCCGCCATGGGCGAGGAAGGAGTCCGCGTCAAAGCTCCAGAGGTACGCGTTGATCTGCCCTAAGCGTTCCGCAGAAGCGAAGCGCACGACGCAGCGCAGGCCCTGGCCGGCTGCGCGCTCCAACAGCCGCGGCAGCGCCCGCTCCAAGGGCCAGCGGCTGAGCTGGTAGAAGCCGACCTCGGTCGTCATGCCTCGTAGTTGTCGGCGACCAGTCGGTCGAGCAGGCGCACGCCGAAGCC
>CAZKTK010000271.1:0-5003 GCA_964555535.1 uncultured Rhodospirillaceae bacterium | reverse complement strand
GCCATCGGCCATGCCCTCGATGGTCTCGATCTTGGCGCCCTCGGCCTCGACCCCGAGCACCAGGCAGGCGCATACCAGCCGGCCATCGACGGTGACGCTGCAGGCGCCGCAATCGCCGGAGGAGCAGCCTTCCTTGGCACCGGTCAGATTGAGCTCGTCGCGCAGCGTGTCGAGCAGGGTCTGCTCGGTATCACAGAGAAACTCAACGGGCTCGCCGTTGACGGTGGTGGTTACGTGATGCCGTGCCATTGCTTAGCTCCCTGCCCGTTCTTTGGCGATAAGGGCGGCGCGTCTGGCAAGCACGCCGGCCACCTGGATTCGATATTCTGCCGTGCCGCGCTTGTCGTCGATGGGGTTGCAAGCGGCACTGGCGGCCGCCGCCAACGCATCGAGCGCAGCATCGTCGAGGCTCGTGCCGACAATGGCCTCGGCCGCGGCATCGACGCGCAGCACCGTCGGCGCAACCGCGCCCAAAGCGACGCGCGCAGCCGATACATTGCCGCTGCCGTCAAGGCTCAGGCTGACGCCCGCGCCGACCACGGCGATATCCATCTCGGTACGAGGGATAAAGCGCAGATAGGCGTCGGACGAATTCTCGGGGCGCGCCGGCAGGCGGAAATCCACCACCAGTTCGCCCGCTGCGAGGGAGGTCTGGCCCGGGCCCGTCGGAATGTCCTCGACGGCCACGTCGCGGCTGCCGTTCGGCCCGACGACCGTACAAATGGCACCCGCCGCCACCATGGCCGGCACGCTGTCCGCGGCAGGCGAGGCATTGCAGAGGTTCCCGCCCGGCGAAGCGCGGCCCTGAATCTGCGTAGAGCCGATCAGCTCCGTCCCTTCGACCACGCCGGGCCACGCCGCGCAGAGCGCCGCATACTCGCCCATCGCCGCGCCGGAGACCGCCGCGCCGACACGGAATTCGCCATTGTCCTCGCTGATGCCGCACATTTCCTCAATGTGTTTCACATCCACGATCAAACCCGGCCGCACCATGCCGGCACGCATTTGCACCAGGAGGTCGGTGCCGCCCGCCAATACGCGCGCATCGCCACCGGCTTCGTTCAGTAATGCCACCGCCTGTTTCAGGTCGCGCGGCGCCTCATACCGTATAGCCTTCATCGCCTCACTTCTCTTGCTAGCTTCGCTGCAGGGAACCCACGGCGCCCGGCATAGCAGGGAATCGGGCGTTCCGCCACCCCGCTGCACGACATGGCGCCTACCCACCTTGCGCAAAGCCAAAAAAACTCGCGACTCGGCAAGCAGAAGGGAATTTGGCAAATCGTCCCGATCCGCGGAGCAGGGAGGCAGCGGTCATGCGCGGCATCGGATTTGCGACCATTCTCCTGGCCATGGCATTGCTGGCGGGCAACGCCATAGCGGCCGGTGGCGGGGGCACGGGCGGCGAACATCGGATCGCGCTGGTAATCGGCAATTCCGCCTATCGCTCCAGCCCGCTGGTCAATCCGGCCAACGATGCCAGACTGATGGCCACCGCCTTGCGCGACAATGGCTTCGACGTCATCGAAAAACTCGATGTCACCCAGATCGAGATGAAGCTCGCCATCACCACGTTCGGCGAAAAGCTGGACGCCGCCCAGGGAAACGCAGTCGGGCTCTTCTATTACGCCGGCCACGGCGTCCAGGTCGGCGGCGTCAACTACCTCATCCCTATCGACGCCCCGATCGAGAAGGAAAGCCACGTCAGCATCTACGCCGTGAGCGCCAATGACGTGCTGGCGACTGTGGAATATGCCCGCAATGCGCTCAACATCGTGGTGCTGGATGCCTGCCGTAACAACCCCTTCGCGCGCAGCTTCCGCAGCTCCGTGCGCGGCCTCGCGCAAATGAACGCGGTGACCGGCACGCTGATCGCCTATTCCACGGCGCCGGGCCAGGTCGCCCTCGACGGCGATGGCAGAAACAGCCCCTACACCGCGGCACTCGCCACGGCGATCCGCGAGCCCGGTGTGCCGGTGGAGAGGGTCTTCAAGAACGTCCGCGACGCCGTCCTGGAGAGCACCCAAGGGCGCCAGACGCCGTGGGAGGCATCCTCGCTGACCGGGCCCGACTTCTATATCGTGCCGCCGGCACGGGACACCGCCGTCACCACACCACCGCCGCAGATCGTGGTGACGCCGCCTGTCGATCCGGGCATCTCGGCCTCGGAGCGGGCGGCGCTTGAACGGACGTTCTGGGAAAGCATTCAGGACAGCGACGACGCGACCCTGTTCCAGGCCTATATCGATCAGTACCCGAACGGCGTCTTCGTGGTCATCGCCAAGAGACGCCTGGAAGCGCTGGCCGGCACGGACGTGGCGATGGTGCCGCCGGTCATCCCGCCCGATCGCACGCCAGGCTACGAAGTCGAGTCGCTGGATTCCCTTCTCATCGCCCAAAAGAATGCCAATGTGCCCGCCGGTCCGGCCACGGAATACGACAAGGTCGACCGTCTCAGCGAAGGCGCCGAGATCACCGTGACCGGCAAGGTGGTGGGCCGCGACTGGTTCCGCATCGCCCTGCCCCAGGGCGGCGAAGGCTACGTCTGGGCGCCGCTGCTTGGCGAGGGCATGCCTGGGCGCGACGAGGTTCTGCACGGCGCCATGGTCCTGGAGGCGGAGCGGCAGCTGGCCAGGCTCGGCTACGACCCCGGCCCGGTCGACGGCACCATCACCAGCCGTACCAGTCAGGCCGTGCGCGCCCTGCAGGGCGACCAGGGCTGGCAGGTCGACGGCACCATCAGCGCCGGCTTGGTGCAGCGCATCAGCGGCTTGAGCCCGACCGCCATGGCAGGCGTCACCCCGCCGCCCCTGCCCAAGACGTCGCTCGACGTCGGCGGCGGCGATCGGGACTTT
Source organism: uncultured Rhodospirillaceae bacterium (assembly GCA_964555535.1). Classification (GTDB taxonomy): domain Bacteria; phylum Pseudomonadota; class Alphaproteobacteria; order UBA7887; family UBA7887; genus UBA7887. The sequence continues at coordinate 2,151 of CAZKTK010000271.1, read as the reverse complement.
TCCACCATCCAGGACGCCATCGATGCGGCCGAGCCCGGCGGCACCATTCACGTCTATCCCGGCACCTATCGCGAGATGATCGAGATCGACAAGAATGTCCGCGTAATCGGTGTCGGCGAGCGTAGCGATATCGTCTTGCGCCAGGTCCCTGGCGAGGCCATCGTCTGGTTCGGCGGCGGCAACGGCATGATCGCCAACATGACCATCGGCGAGGCCGGCGGCGACCACCACGCCATAGACGTCTCCGCCGGCGCGCCAACCATCGAAAATGTCGATGTCAGCGGTATGGACTATCCCTTGATCCGTATCCGCGACGGCGCCAACCCCTCGGTCGTGCGCAGCGCCATCCATGGCGCCGAAACCAACGGCATCATGGTGCTGGACGGCGGCCGCGGCCGCATCGAGAACAATGACATCTTTGATCTCGGCTTCGTCAGCGTCTGGATCACCGGCAACAGCGACCCGGTGATCCGCAACAACCGTATTTTCGACGGGCTGCAGGATGGCATCCTGGTGCAGGAGAATGCCGCCGGCAGGATCGAGGGAAATCAGATCTACGATAACCTGCAGGCCGGTATCACGACCAAGAGCGGTGGCCGGCCGCGGGTCAGCGGCAATACCATCACCGGCAACGGCTATCAGGCGATCTGGATCCAGGCCGGCGGTCGCGGCCACTTCGAGAACAACGACCTGCGTAACAATGCGCGCGGCGCCTGGTTCGTCGAATCCGAGGCCGGCACCATCAAGAACATCAACAATACCGAGTAATTGATCGCCCACGCGCCGGCGGTCTTGCTATAAGCCGGCGGTGGGAGGCGATATGTCGGACATTCGTGACTGGCTGGCCGCTTTGGAGCTTGAGGCTCATGCGGCCACACTCGAAGCCGAAGAGGTCGACCTGGCGGCGCTCCGCGAGCTCGACGACGCGGACTTGAAGGAGCTCGGCCTGCCGTTGGGGCCGCGGCGAAAGATCTTGCGCGCGATCGCGACACCGGCCGAGCCGGCACCCGCGGCCGGCCTCGACATGCCGCGGCCTGCGCATCTGGCGCGGCCGGCGGAGCGGCGGCAGATCACGGTGATGTTCTGCGACCTGGTCGGCTCCACGCGCCTGTCCCAGAGCCTCGATCCGGAAGCGCTGCGCGAGGTGATGCAAGCCTATCGCAGCGCCTGCAACCGCGTGATCGCCAACTATGACGGTCATGTCGCGCAGTACTTGGGCGACGGCATCATGGTCTATTTCGGCTGGCCTCAGGCCCACGAGGACGATGCCCAGCGAGCGGTGCAGGCGGCGCTCGATATCGTAGACGCCGTGAACGCGCTGGATACCGCTGCCGCGCTAGCTGTGCGCATCGGGGTTGCCACGGGCAAAGTGGTCGTCGGCGACAGCATGAGTGGCGGCCATGACGACTCGCACCTCGCCGTCGGCGACACGCCGAACTTGGCAGCCCGCATACAAGGCGTGGCCGAGACAAACAGCATCGTCATCGGCGACAGCACCCGGCGCCTGATCGGCGGCGCCTTCGATCTCGACCCTCTCGGCGCGATCGAGCTTAAAGGAGTCGCCCAGGCAGTCGAGGTCCACAGGGTTGTCCGCCAAGCCAGCGATGCCGATCGTTTCCACAGCAGGGCCGTCGCCGGCCTGACACCCTTGGTGGGCCGCGAGGCCGAGGCGGCCATGCTCATGGAGCGCTGGCACCAAGCGAAGGATGGAGAAGGGCAAGCGATACTGCTTTGCGGCGAGCCCGGCATAGGCAAGAGCCGCATGACACAGGAACTCCACGAGCGGCTGGTCACCGAGCCCCACGGCGAGGTACGTTTTCAGTGCTCCGCCTATCACGGCAACACGGCCTTCCACCCCCTGATCGTGCAGTTGACCAGAATGGCCGGCATCACCAACGCCGACGACACCGAGACAAAGCTCGACAAGCTGGAGACCGCCTTGGCGCGCGGCTCCCAGGGCTGGCGGCAGGCCGCGCCCTTGTTCGCCGCCATGCTGTCCCTGCCGACGGACCGCTATCCGCCGATCTCCCTGTCGCCGCAAAAACAGAAGGACGAGACCATCGCCGCTGTTGCCGACCATCTCATCGGCCTCGCCCGACTGTCCCCCGTCAGCAATCGCGGGACATCTTGCCTTAAATTGCTAAGGGAGGA
>CAZKTK010000270.1:0-5024 GCA_964555535.1 uncultured Rhodospirillaceae bacterium | reverse complement strand
ACGAGCTCGACGGCCACGCCAGCGGCGATCTCGTCAAGGTCTCGATCCTGGTCAACGGTGAGAGCGTCGACAGCCTCGCCTTCATGGCCCACCGCGAGCGCTCCGAAAGCCGCGGGCGGGCACTTTGCGAACGCCTCAAGGAGCTGATCCCGCGCCAGCTCTTCAAGATCGCCATTCAAGCAGCGATAGGCGGCAAGGTGGTGGCGCGAGAGACCGTCAGTGCGCTGCGCAAGGACGTCACCGCAAAATGTTACGGTGGCGATATCACCCGCAAGCGCAAGCTGCTCGAAAAGCAAAAACGCGGCAAAAAGCGCATGCGCCAGGTCGGCAATGTCGAGATTCCGCAAGAGGCCTTCCTGGTGGCGCTGAGGATCGAGACGTAGCGCCACGCGACACAGCCGATTGTTAAGTGATCCCAATGGACGCAGTATGGTCGTCGAAAGGCGATGTTCCGCGACCCATTTGAATGTGGATCGTTTGCGATGGATGAGATGATGGGTCGGGAAGGGGATTCACCGTTCCGCGAACTGGTGGAAAAGCTCAACCAAGGCATTCTCGTTCGCCGCTCCGACAAATTGCTGTTCGCAAACCAGGCCCTGGCGACGATTCTCGGCTATGACGGCCCCGACGATGTCCTGAGCTTGGGCTCGCCCGAGGCCTGGTTGCCGCCGGATGCTTTGGCGCTCGTCAAACAGCGTGCGGATGCGCGCTTGCGCGGTGATCGACAGCCGGACCATTACGATCATCCCGCGGTCAGGGCTGACGGTACGACCATCTGGCTGCGCACGCACACCTCGGTCATCGATTGGGAAGGCGAGGCGGCTATTCTGACCGCCTTCGACGATGTCACGAAATCCCATGAGGATGCGGGCGCACTGCAAGCCAGCGAGCGCCGCTTTCGCTCCGTCATTGAAGACGCCTTGGCGGGGATCGTGGTTCGCCAGGGCGACAAATGCGTGTTTGCCAACCAAGCCTATGCCGATCTCTTCGGCTACAAGGATCCAAGTGAGATTCGCGCCTTGGAATCCTGGCAGCCCTTGGCGGCGGAAGGGGAACGGCAGCGTCTTCGAGCGTACAAGACGGCAAGAGACCTCGGCGAAGCGGCGCCGATGCATTACGAGTTCGAGGGGCTTCGCCGCGATGGGTCGACCATGTGGCTCGAGAACCGCGTGCAACGGATTCTCTGGAACGACACAGCGGCCTATTTGAGCATGGTCGTCGATATCACCGACCGCAAGACGGCCGAACTTGCGCTGAAGGTGAGCGAGCAGCGGTTCAAGGATTTTGCCGAATCCGCGTCCGACTGGTTCTGGGAGACCGACGAACAGCATCGCTACACGGACGAGACCGACGAGATCGTGGCGCGCCGCTTCAAGGCGCTCGCTCGCACCGCCGGCAAGACACGCTTCGAATTGAGACCTCCGGACGATGCTCAGGACGAGATGTGGGAGCGCCACAGGGCTGATTTGTCGGCGCACAGGCCGTTCCGCGATTTCACCTACCGGAACCGCACGGACGATGGGGCAACGGTCCACGTTCGCATCAGCGGCAAGCCGATTATCGATGCGGACGGCCGTTTCCGCGGCTACCGGGGAACGGGCAGCGATATTACCGATCTCAAGCACAGTGAGGAAATGTTCCGGTTCCTGCTGGATTCGGCGCCCGATGCAATGCTGATCATCGATTCCGACGGCGCCATCAGGGACGTGAACGGGCAATCGGAAGCGCTGTTCGGATATGCGCGCGGCGAAATGGTCGGCAAAAAGGTCGAGGCCCTCATACCGGAATCGATCTGGCCTGCAAGTCCCAGTCATCAAGACCGAGAATCGCGTCTTTCCGATTATGAAATGCTAGGGCACGCTATAGAATTGCAATGCCTCACCAGCGCAGGCGTGGAAATTCCCGTGGAGGCCAACCTCAACGCCATGGGTGACGATGACGGCATGTTGATGGTGGCCGCCATCCGCGACATCAGCGAGCGCAAGGAGATCGAGGAGAAGCTGAGGTCCCTCAACGAACAGCTCGAGCATAGGGTTGCCGCGCGCACGCGCGAGCTGGCCGAAAAAGCCGATCAATTGCAGGCTACCTTGGAAAGCGTCTCCGAGGGTATCGCGCTTTTCGATAGCGACGACCGGCTGGTATTCTGCGGCAAGGCCTATCTCGAATTCTTCGCCCCCATCGCAGATCTGATCAAACCGGGCCTTCCCTATGAGGCCTTGGTTCGCGCCACGCTCACCCATGGACTCGCCGATCATCCGGGAGAAACCTTGGAGGAGAAGGTGCAGGCCCGCTTGGCAAAACATCGTGATCCGACGGAGAACTTGCAGGTTGGTCTGAGTGACGGTCGACAGCTTATCATTACTGAGCGACCGACCCGAGACGGCGGCATCGTCATGGTGCAGACCGATATCACCGACGTCAAGCGGGCCGAACAAGAACTGAGAGTGCTCAACGAGCAACTGGAAGAACGGGTCGTCTCGCGCACCCGCGAATTGCGGCGGGAGAAGGAGAAGGCCGAGCGCTATCTCGATGCTGCAAACACCATGTTTCTGGCTCTCGATACTGCGGGCATGGTGACACTGGTTAACCGAAAGCTTTGTGAGGTGCTTGGATATGGCGAAGGGGAGCTTATCGGAAAGGACTGGCACGAGATCTGTGTGCCCGAGGCAGAGTCGGCGGTGCGCAAGGCAAACTATCTTGCGCGACTATCGAATTCTGCTGACCGGTTCGTGCGCAATGACGGCACCGAGTTCCGTGTGCTCACGAAAGGCGGAAAGATAAGAACCGTGACCTGGCACGACAGCGCCATATACGACGATGACGGAAAGCTCGTCGGCGTGCTTGGTGCGGCCGAGGGTGTCACGGATCAGCTGCTGACGGAGATTGAGCTGCGCCGGGCACAGCGCGCCAAGGCTCTCGCCAATCTTGCAGGGGGCATGGCGCATTCGCTCAACAATCTGCTCACGCCCATTGTCCTGCTTTCCGATGGCCTCATGCATCGCATGCCGCAGGACAGCGACTACCGCGTAGCGCTATCGAAGATTCTGGACGCCGGGAATCGCGCCTCGGATCTGGTGAGCCGCATTCTTGCCTTCAGCCGCCGCGAGGATCCGCAGCCAATCGTCTGCGATATCGGCGTGCTGTTGCGCAACACCGTCGAGCTGCTGCGCCAGACGGTTGCCAGCACTATTCGCATAGACTTGGACATCCGCCCGCCCATCGACCCGGTATACGCCGATCCCGTGGAAATCGAGATTGTCATCATGAATCTCGTGACAAACGCCGCCGCGGCCATCGACGACAAGACCGGTCACATTCAGGTATCGCTCGATCGCCAACGCGTAGAGTCGGCGAGTATCGACCTGGCGGCTGCGGACTATGCCTGTATCATCGTGGCTGATGACGGTCCGGGCATCCCGCCCGATGTCCTGGAGAACATCTTCAACCCCTTCTTCACGACGAAAGAGATCGGAGAGGGGACGGGCCTGGGGCTGTCGATCGCCGACGGCGTCATCAAGCGCCATGGCGGTTCCCTGCGGGTGCACAGTGAAATCGGCGCCGGTGCGAGATTCGAGGTTTACTTGCCGCTTCACGACGCTCTCGATGTCGCCTGATATCAGGCGTTGAGCAGCGCCGTCGTTTCCACGAGTGCCTGAGCGACGCCGGCCAGTGCTGCGGCCTGGGCGCTGTCTACAAGCTCGCCATCCTCGCCGAAAGCCTTGGCGGCCTGGGCCAGGGCCAGCTGCTGGGGGATGACGTGAACGCCGAGCGCGCTCAGGACGTGGCGCAGCGCCATCAGCGAGCGCGCACCGCCGAGGCGGCCTGGCGAGGCGGCGATGATGGCCGCCGTCTTGCCCTGATAGGCGGCCAAACCGGGCTCGTCGCCTTCGCGCCGCGAGGCCCAGTCGAGGGCATTTTTGAGGGCCGGTGTCAGGGAGCCGTTGTATTCCGGCGAGGCAATGAGCAGGCCGTCATGAGCGGCGATTAGCCGTTTGAGTGCCTGGGCGGCTTGGGGCAGGCCGTGCTCGTGTTCGCTGTCGCCATCGTAGAGGGGGATGGCGAGCGCGCTTCCGGGCAGCAATGTCACTGTGGCGCCGGCCCCTTCGCAGGCCTGCGCGGCCAGGCGCAAAAGCTTGCCGTTAAGCGACTCTTCCCGGCCACTGCCGGCGAAGGCGAGCAGGCGAGGCGTGCTCAAGGAATGTCAGGCAATGCCGCGAACTCGCCGATCAGCTCGCCGCAGACGAAAAGCACCAGGCCAAGGGCGGTCAGCGAACCGCCCTTCTTGGCCATCGCCGCCATCTTGCGGACGCTTTCGACGGGGTCGTCTCCCTCCACCTGATTGGTCATGGTATGCCAGTTCAAAGCTGCGGCGAGGATCGCCAGCAGCGCCAGAAAATCGAAGACGTATTGGACCCAGATCTCGATGTTCATGCCCCACCCTCGCCATCATGATGCGCTTATGACCGAACTATCGCAGGTGAGCGGGCCGGGTGGCAAGCGACCGTGATCACACTCACGGCTTGACCCGCGCGCCAGCTTGCGCTACCCGCGCCCCATGCCACACGCAGATTTCTATGTTTCAAGCCGCGGCACGGCGCCGCGTCTGGGTTTTTCGGACACTTTGCTTGCCGGCCTCGCCGATGACGGCGGCCTTTACGTGCCTGAGGCCTGGCCGGCGCTGCCGGCGGCGGCGCGTCTGCCTATGCCCTATGCGGCGGCGGCAGAGGCGGTCATGAGCCCCTTCGTCGGCGGCGACATCCCGCCCGATGTGCTGGCGCGGCTCATACGCGAGGCCTATGCCGGATTCGATCACGCGGATGTCGTGCCCCTGGTCGAGATCGCACCTGACGAATGGCTCTTGGAGCTGTTCCATGGGCCTACTCTGGCCTTCAAGGATCTGGCGCTGCAGCTGCTCGGCCGGCTCTTCGACCATCTGCTCGGCGAGCGCCGCAGTCGCGTCACCATCGTTGGCGCCACCTCGGGCGATACCGGCTCGGCGGCGATCCACGCCTGCCGCGGGCGCG
>CAZKTK010000269.1:0-5062 GCA_964555535.1 uncultured Rhodospirillaceae bacterium | reverse complement strand
CGCAACACGCCGTGGCAGTGGCGCACCACCTGGGGCAAGTTCCAGGTCAAGGGCTGGGAAGACTGGAAGGAGTGGCTGCTGTCGCAGGAGGAATCGAAGCCGGAAGTCGCGGCGAAGATCGCCGGCATCGACCCGCAAAAGCTCTACCAGGCGGCCGAGATGATGGCCAAGCCGAAGGCAGACGACGAGCGTCCGCGCACCACCATTGGCATCGAGAAGGGCAACTATTGGTCAAATAACTACCTCAACACGGTGTCCATAGGCACGCTCGGTGTCATTCTCGGTTGCGGCGGCCGTCCGGGCCGGGTGATCACGCGCCTTGGCGGTCACCAGCGCGGTGGCCGCAACGGTGGCCCCTATCCGGGCCTCAAGTCGCCCTACAAGGTCGGCGGCAGGCGGCGTCATCGCCTCGATCTCGACCGTTGGGTGCAGTCGGGCCAAGTGCGCTTTGCCTATGTGGTGGGCACCACCTGGGTGCAGGCCATGGCCGGGTCCACGGCTCTCGAGGACGCCTTCCGGCGCTACACGCGGAATAATCCGCACCAGATCCGTTCGCTCGACAAGGAAGAGATCATCGCCACCCTCAAGCGGCGCGTCGACAGCGGCGGCATGGTGATCGCCAACCAGGACATCTACATGGTCGATCCAATCGGCGCCAAATATGCCGACATCGTGTTGCCTGCGGCGACCTGGGGCGAGTCCGATTTCACGCGCTGCAACGGCGAGCGGCGCATTCGGATGTACTCGGCGTTCTACGATGCGCCGGGCGATGCCAAGCCGGACTGGAAGATCGTCTCCATGTTCGCCAAGAAGATGGGCTTCGAGGGCTTCGACTGGAACGAGGCAAACGACGTCTTCGAGGAATCCTGCCGCTTCAGCCGCGGTGGGCGCACCGACTACAACGTGCTGCGCACCGTGGCCATGCGCCGCGGCGTGAAGGCGCACGAGCTTTTGCGCAGCTATGGCACCACGGGTCTGCAATGCCCGCTGTTGCTCGATGGTGACACCATCCTCGAGACCAAGCGGCTGCACGACTTCAACCGCACCGATGTTCCCGAGACCGGGCCTGAAGGCGTCACCGTGGCGGGCAAGAACATCTTCGCCTTCAAGAGCCACACCGGAAAGCTCAACCTGCTCAAGTCGCCATGGAGCGTGTGGAGTGATTTCTACGACTTCATGACGCCCAAGGGCGAGGAGCTGTGGGTGACTAACGGCCGCATCAACGAGATCTGGCAATCGGGTTTCGATGATGTGGAGCGGCGCGCCTATATCCAGCAGCGCTGGCCCATGAATTTCGCCGAGATCAATCCCGATGATGCGGCCGCCCGCGGCATCGAGTCAGGCGACATGGTGGTCATCCAGTCCGAGCGGGTGCCCGTGCTGAAGGACTACAACCTGTTCGTCAAGAGCGATGACATGAGCTTCGACGGGCAGATGAAGCGCGGTCACATCAAGCTGGTGAGCGGGCAGTTCTCAGCCGTGGCGATCGTCACGCCGGCGATCAAGAAGGGCGTGGTGTTCACCAACTTCCTGGCCAAGAACGCACCCGCTAATGCCATCGTGCCGCGTGTGCCGGACCCGCTGACCGTGAACTATCGCTTCAAGATTGCCTCGGGCACGGTCCAGCGCATGGGAGAATCGCCCTTCAAGAACGACTTCTCCCAGATGTCCTTCGGACGGCGCGACATCGTCTAGCGGTAAGTGGCGCAAGTTGGCGATGATCAAAGCCCTGGATAGCGATCCGCCGGCGGCCGCCGGTCCCCTCGGCAAGGGTGGGGACCGCGATGCCGTGATCGAGGCTTTGTGCGCTGGGGTTGACGGGGATGTGCCCGAGCTGCGCAGCTGCTGCATCGCCGCCCTGGCCCGCCTCGGCAAGCTCGGCCCCACGGCCCGCAGGCGCCTGGCGGCGGCGCTCGAAGATCCCGATCCGGACATTCGCGGCGATGCCGCCATGGCGACTGCCGCGTTGAGGCTTGATGAAGCCGTCGAAGCCTTGGTTGCCCGGATGCAGGGCGATGCCGATGGCGAGGTTCGCATGCAGGCCACGGCGGCGCTCGGCGCCATCGCTGCGCCGCGCTCCCTGCCGGCGCTGGTCGACTGTTTGTCCCACGAAGGCTACCCGGCGCTCGACGACCCGGTGGACGATGACGAGTTCATGGCGTCCTGGGAGGTGCAGGCGCAAGCCCTGAAGGCGCTTGGAGAGATCGGCGATGCGCGGGCGCTGCCGGCGGTCCTGGCGGTGGTCGAAGACCCGGAGCTAGACGACCTGCAGGAGCTCGCCTTTCAGGTTCTGGCGCGGCTTGACGGTGCGGCGGCGCGCCAAGCAGTGCTGGCACGCCTCGGCGGCGAGGATCCTCGCGCCCGGCGGCGTGCTGCACGGGCCCTGGTGCAGCTGCCGGAGATCGCTGCCGGCGGGGGCAGTCTGGCGCCCGACGTTGCGGCGCTCCTGCCGCAGCTGCTCGATGACCGCGACCCGATCGTGCGTATCGGCGTGATCCGCGCCCTCGGCGCTTGCGGCGACCCGGCCTATGTCGCGCCGCTCGTCGGCCTGCTCGTTGCCCATGACGCGGAGGTGCGCGAGGCGGTCGTGGCCGTGCTCAGCCAATGCGGCGATGCTGCGCTCGAGCCGCGCCTGCTCGAGCTGCTGACGTTTCGTGACGAGCGGGTTCGTCAGGGCATCGTCAGGGTCTTGGGGCATGTCGGCGGCAGTGCCTCGGTGGCGCCGCTGGCCGCCCTGCTCGACGGCGCCGGACCGGAATTGCAGCGTGATGTGGCGCGGGCGCTGGCGGCGATCGGCAGGCCCGGGGGGGAGCGCGCGCTGTTGGTCTGCCTTGGCGACGCCGACGCCGATATCCATCTGCGCGTCGAGGCGCTGCGTGCCCTGCACCCGGGCGACGACCAGGACGATGCAGCCCGCAGCGCGCTTCTCACGGCCATCGGCGACAGCGACGAGCGCATTTGCCACGCGGGGGCAACGACCCTGGCCAGGTTCGATAGCCATGCGGCCGTCACGCGTCTGATCGCCATACTCGCGGTCGGCGCAGAGACTCCTGAGGCGCCTGAGCAGCAAGGCACGGAAATGCCGGCCGAGATCGCCGAATGGGTGTGCGAGTCGGCCGCGGCCGATCCCGCCTCTTCGACCCTCGCTGCGATGATCGCCGCCGAGCCGGAAGAGGCCCCGCCCGCCGCTGAGCCGGTCGCAGAGGAAAGCGAGGCGCCGCAGCGCGTTGTTGCCGCCAGGCTGCTGGGTCTGCTCGGTGCCGGGGACAGCCGCGTGCCGGCGGCGCTGATTGCCGCGACACGGACAGCCTTCCCTGATTTTCGGGCGCAAGCGCTTGCCGCGCTCGCCGGGCTTGACGACGCCGGCGCAGTGCCGGCGGCTGTGGCCGGATTGGCTGCGGCGGAGCCCACGGTCAGATTGGCGGCGTTGGCCACGGCCGAGGCCTATGCCGAGACGACCGAGACCGTCGCCGGCGCCAGCGCGCTTCTCGGCGATGCGGATACCGACATTCGCGCGCGTGCCGTGCGCTTCCTGGCACGCTGCGAGGGTGAGGCGGCGGAGGCTGCGCTGCTGCAAGGCCTGAACGACACGGAGACCGACGTCTGCCGCGAAGCCCTACGTGGGCTGACGGCCGAGCACTTCGGCGAGGCGCACCGCGATGCCACGCTGGTCCTGTTGTTCCGGCCGGATGGCAGCCTCGCCCGCGACGCAGTCGCCGCGCTGCGGCGTCTTGGCGACGCACGCTCGCTGGCCAAGCTGATGCATATCCTGTCGCTGCCGGAATATATCGAGTTGCATGGCATCTGTATCGAGTCCCTCGCCGGCATCCTGGCGGACGTCGCGTGAACGGCATGATCGATCGGCGTACAACTCGGGGAATTGTCTTGGCGCTATTCGTCTTGATGATACCGGGCGGCCTTGCCATTGCCGAAGAGGGTGACATCGCGGCAGGCGAATGCGATGAGACGGCCGCTACAGACGCCGAGGCCGAAGCCGATACGCCGGAGCCTATCGACGATGAGGCGCTGGCGCTGCTCTACGAGGAGAACTGTGCCTTCTGCCACGGCTATGACGGTTTCCCGATACTTCCCGGCGCACCCAATTTCGCCGCAGGCGAACGCCTCGAAAAGTGCGATGCGGCTCTGCTCGTGACCATGATGACGGGCAAGAACGACATGCCCCCCTGGGAAGACGTGCTCAGTCGGCATGAGCAACGCGAGCTCCTGAATTTCGTCAGGCGCTTTGCAGCCGGAGAGGAATAGATGGCTGACCTGCGCGCGCATGGCGATAGGAAGAGCTGGTGCCGCCTCGGCGTCACAGCGCTCGGCGTCCTGTTCCTGGGGCTTCTGGCCTCGCCGGCGGCGGCACAGGAGGTCAACGAATACCGCCAGTTCCTGGGCCTGGATTCGCGTCGCCTGGTCTGGTTCCTGGCCCAGATGCACCTCTTCTTCGGCGCCTTCGTTCTCGGTGTGCCATTGTTCGCGGTGATCGTCGAGATTGTCGGCTGGCGCAAACGCGACGACCGCCTCGACAAGCTTGCCTACGAGTTCACCAGCCTGCTCAGCGTCGCCTATGCCACCACCGCGGCGCTCGGCGGTCTGCTGGCCTTCGCATTGTTCACCCTCTACCCGACCTTCATGGGCTACATGGCGGGGACCTTCAAGGACATCATGTTCCTGTATGCCCTGCTGTTCTTCGCCGAGACCTTCCTGCTCTACATGTACTACTACGGCTGGAACTGGATGAAGGGCGGCAAGGCTTTTGATGGCCGCCTGCAATGGCTGTTCAAGGGCCTCGGCGTGCTGGTGCTGATCTTCGCCGCGGTGTTCTTCTTCACCGGCCTCGGCGTCGAGATGCGCGGCGACACGCGCAGCTTCATCGCCCTTCTGTACATCGTTCCGGTTGGCGTCGGCCTGCTCATCCTGCGCGGCCGCAAGACCCTGCACATCTGTATCGGCATTCTGCTCAACGGTGCCGGCACCGCCATCATGCAGCTCGCCAACAGCTGGGCCGGCTTCATGATGAGCCCGGCCGGGGTCAGCGAGGCCGGCGAGATGGTGG
>CAZKTK010000268.1:0-5093 GCA_964555535.1 uncultured Rhodospirillaceae bacterium | reverse complement strand
GGTCGCTTACGGGCGTGTGCCCGCCTATTCCGTGGTGGTGCCCGGCAGCCTGCCGGGCAAGCCCCAGGCCGACGGCACGATAGGGCCGTCCTTGGCGTGTGCTGTGATCGTCAAGCGCGTGGATGCCGGCACCCGCTCCAAAACCTCGATAAATGATTTGCTGCGTGACTGATGGCAGATAAAGAGGGGACAGTTTCTTCAAACTGTCCCCTCTCTCTGTGTCGCCGCGGTGTGGGGAGCGCCGCGGCGGTTTGCCGTCTGGGGGAGGTCTGACGGCTTAGATGCGCTGGGAGCCGCTACCGAATTCCGGGTAGGCTTCCAGGCCAAGCTCCGACTGATCGGCGCCCGCTGCCTCGCTCTCGTCGTCGAGGCGGATGCCGACCGTCATCTTGAGTGCGGTCCAGACCACGAGGCTCGCGACCACGACCCAGGCACCGATGGCGGCGATGCCGAGCAACTGGCTGCCGATATTGGTCTCGGGGTTGCTGATCACGACGGCGACGGTGCCCCAGATGCCGCATACCAGGTGGACCGGGATGGCGCCGACAACGTCGTCGATGCGCAAGCGGTCGAGGAGCGGCACGGCCAGCACCACCAGCACGCCGCCGATGCCGCCGACCAGCACCGCGGTGGCGAAGCTCGGTGCGAGCGGTTCGGCGGTAATCGAGACGAGGCCGCCCAGGGCGCCGTTGAGGGCCATGGTCAGGTCGACCTTCTTGAACAGCGCCTGGCTGGTCAGCATGGCGGCAACCACGCCTGCGGCGGCGGCCAGATTGGTGTTGGCGAAAATCTGCGCCATGGCTGCGGCGTCGTCACCGGTGCCGAGCGCAAGCTGCGAACCGCCGTTGAAGCCGAACCAGCCGAGCCAGAGGATGAAGGTGCCGAGCGTGGCCAGCGGTAGCGAGGAGCCCGGCAGCGGGTGCACGATGCCGCCGGGGCCGTACTTGCCGCGCCGTGCGCCGAGCATCACGGCGCCGACTAGGGCCGCCCAGCCACCCGTGGAGTGCACCAAGGTCGAGCCGGCGAAGTCGCTGAATCCGGCCTCGGCGAGCCAGCCGCCGCCCCACTGCCAGGCGCCCTGGATGGGGTAGATCACGGCCGTCAGTGCGACGACGAAGATCAGGAAAGGCCACAGCTTGATGCGCTCGGCCAGGGTGCCGGAGACGATCGAAGCGGCGGTGGCGACGAACACCATCTGGAAGAACCAGTCCGACGCGCCCGCATAACCGTCTTCGGCGGCATAGGCAGGGCCCGACATGTTGGACCAGGAGAAGCTGCCCATGAAGCCGCCGTCGACGCCGTCATACATGAGGTTATAGCCGACCAGGAAGTACATCAGGCCGGCGATGGAATAGAGGGCGATGTTCTTGGTGCAGATGGTGGCGACGCTCTTGGAGCGCACCAGTCCTGCCTCCAGCATGCAGAAGCCGGCGGCCATCCACATCACGAGGGCGCCGTTGAACAGGAACGAGAAGGTGTTGAAGATGTAAGCGGTCTCCGCTGCATCCGCGAAGGCGGCATCGTCCGCCGCGGCGGCGCCGACAAAGGCGAGAGCGCCAACGAATGTGGCCAACCCGGCAAGGGCGAGGCGCTTGGTCAAGGTGGTCATCGGTTTCTCCCGAACGGGTTTGTTCGTAACACCACGGCGTAGACAAGGCTGTCGTGCCGCATTTTCGGGAGAGTCCTAAATCAAGAACCGTGCCGACTCGAAAAACCTCAGCTTTTCTGCGCTTCTCTGACGGTGGGTCGGCACCTCGACCACCAATACGCCTATATATTAGGCACACTTCACCGGCGGCGAAAATTTTCGCTTAAAAAATCGGCATAATGGCAAAATAGCTAGGTTTTCAGCGCCATTTCGATGGCAGCACCGACCCGCAGCAGGCGAGCGTCGTCATCGACGGGCGCCATGGCCATGAGGCCCGCAGGCACGTCCGGCGCGCCGCAGGGCAGGGTCAATGCGCAGCACGGCAGCATGTTGCCAAGCCGCGTATTGCGCAGGGCGAGGCCATTGGCGCGGGCATAGGCGTCCGCGTCATCGATGACATCGGCTATGGGCGGCGGCAGAATCGGCACTGTCGGTGCCAGAATGGCGCTGTAGCCGGCCATGCGCGCGTAGAGTGCGGGCGTCAGCTCGCGGATGGCACCGCGCACGATCTCCACATCGGCCGCCGCCATGTCGCGGCCCTGGTGGAAGCGCGCGAGAACGGCCGGGTCGATGGCCTGGCCCTGCTCGTCGATAAGCCTGCGCCAGCTCACATAACCCTCGGCCGTGACCACACCGCCGTGCTGGTTCAGAACGTCGTCAATCGCCGTAAATTCGGGCACGGGACCGCGCTCGACGACGGCGCCGGCGGCCTCGATGGCGGCGATCGCCTGTTCCACAGCTTCAACGATCGGTGCATCGGCGTCGTCCCAAACCACGTCGGTGGCAACCAGAAAGCGGCTGCCGGACAAGGTCGCGCCGGCGAGGTCGATCGCGGGGCGGGCTGCCATGATGGCGAACAGGGCTGCGGCATCCGCGACATCGCGGGTCAGCGGGCCGACCGTATCCAGGCTCGGTGACAGCGGCAGCACGCCGTCGCAAGGCAGGGCGCCGAACGAGGTCTTGAGGCCCACCAGCCGGTTCCAGGCGGCGGGAATGCGCACCGACCCGCCCGTATCCGAGCCGATGCCGGCAGCGGCCAGGCCGCGCGCGACCGAGGTTGCGGCGCCGCAGGAGGACCCGCCGGGCGCCCGCGGCACATCTTCCAGGACTGCATTGGCCGGCGTGCCGGTTGCCGGGTTGGTGCCGATCCCGCCGAGCGCGAACTGCACGGTGTTGGTCTTGCCGAGGCAGATCATGCCCGCCCGGCTGGCCCTCTCCAGAACGATTGCATCACGCTCGGGTACCCGGCCGGCGAGCAGGGGCGTGCCGCCTTCGGTGGCGATACCGGCCGTATCGTACAGGTCCTTCCAGGATATCGGCACACCGTCGAGACGGCTGCGGCGGGCGCCCGCTGTGGCTCTTTCGCTTGCCGCCGCGGCTTCCGCGCGGGCGCGCACGGCGGTCGTACGCACGTATATCCGGCCATCGTCCGTTTCGTCGATGCGGTCCAGAAAATGCTCGCACAGGGCACTCGCATCGATCTCGCCACGGCCTATGGCATCGCCCAGATCGCAGGCGCTCTCTCGGTGCCAATTTCTGCCCATTGCGTTTATCCTCTAAATCTACAGACTGTTGTTCGCCGAGATTCGCACTATATGCCTAATGTTGTTGGGGGTGAATCTCAGACGCGGGACCTTGCTGTCGAGCACGGAATACGGTGGCTATCATGCTTGATATGATTGCCGAAAAGCTTCGTCGAGCCCCGGTGGCATCGGACGAGCCGGAGGCCGCTGTTGCCGAGTCCCCGGAGCTGGATCCGGTAGAGGAGGCCGGTTGGAAGGCACGATTCCGCGCCTGGTGGGAGGGCGAGGATTACGAGCCTTCGGCCGAAGACGAGGTGCCCCACGGCGTTCGCGCACCGGACGCCGCACAGCCGGTCGAATCCTGGGGTGCGTCGCGGCGTGCCATCGTGCAGACCTTGTGGGGCGACGGTTTCGTCACACCCGGCGAGGCCGAGCATGTGATGGACCTCATCAAACCGCTCGGGTTGAACGCGAAACAGTCGGCGGTCGATATCGGCTGTGGGCTTGGCGGCTCGACCCGGACGCTCGCCGAACAGACCGGCGCGTGGGCCACGGGTCTTGAGGCCGACGCGGATCTGGTCAGTGAGGGGAATGAGGTCTCGGTGATGGCGGGCCTTGGAAAGAAAGCCCCGGTTACGCTGTTCAAGCCGCCCACCATAGATCTGCGCGACCGATCCATGGACGTCATGATCTCGAAGGAAGCGTTCTATACCATCGAAGACAAAGACACGTTGCTCGACGAGGTCTATCGCGTCCTCAAGTCCGACGGTCAGCTCATATTCACGGACTTCGTGCTGCCCGGCGCGGGGACGCAATCTTCCGCGCTCGAGGCCTGGTATGCCGCGGAGACGCCCAATCCTGTGCCGTGGAGCGAAGATCAGACGGTGGAGAAATTGACCGGGCTGGGGCTTGAGGTGCGGCTGGCGGAGGATGTGACGGCGACGCTTCGCGGGCTCGTGATGCGGGGCTGGAAGCGCCTGATGGAGATTCTCAGCGGTGGTGACATCGACGAATCCCTGTTGCCGGCCGTGGTTGCCGAGGTCGAGCTTTGGGCGCGGCGCATGGCGTTATTCGATTCCCATGAGATGCGTTGCTATCGCTTCTATGCGACCAAGCACGAGCAGGTCTACCGCTGAGTCTGGGCGATTGACAGCCGCAGGCTGTCTCCCTATGTTCCGCGCTTCGCGACGGCGAAGTGCGAAAAGGACGGAACATGAAGGTCTTGAGATCCCTCAAATCGGCGAAGTTGCGGCACAAGGATTGCCGTGTGGTGCGCCGTCGCGGCAAGCTCTACGTGATCAACAAGACGAATCCGCGCTTCAAGGCCCGCCAGGGCTGATCCCACAGGCTCGGGCCTGCCGCTTGAGGCATTGACCCGCGCGCCCGCGCGTCCCACACTCCCATTCCCTGCCTGCTCTGCAAGGAGACGGCCATGCATATGCCGGAGCCAGATACTGCGGTCATAGCCGCACGCGCGCGCCTCATCGAACGTTTGAGCGAGATTCTGCCGCCCGGCGCCGTTGTTGTCGGCGAGGATGAGTTGCGGGCCTTCGAGACCGATGGTCTGACCGCCTACAAGGCCTTGCCGCTGGTCGCCGTGTTGCCCGAGAACACCGCCCAGGTTTCCCAGATTCTGGCGCTTTGCGCCGAGATGGGTGTCAAGGTGGTGCCGCGCGGCGCCGGCACCGGCCTTTCCGGCGGTGCGTTGCCGCTAGCCGATGGCGTGACGCTGGTTCTCACCAAGCTCAACCGGGTGCTCGAAGTCGACACCGCCAATCGCTGCGCCGTGGTGCAGCCGGGCGTGACCAATCTCGCCGTCAGCCAGGCGGTCGACGCCGACGGCTTCTATTACGCGCCCGATCCCTCCAGCCAGATCGCCTGCACCATCGGCGGCAACGTGGCCGAGAACTCGGGCGGCGTGC
>CAZKTK010000267.1:0-5114 GCA_964555535.1 uncultured Rhodospirillaceae bacterium | reverse complement strand
AGGCCAGCCTGCAGACCAATTCGTTCATCTCGGCGGCGTCGTTCCAGGAAACCACGCGCGTGCTGACCGAAGCTGCGGTCACCGGGCGCTCGGATCGCCTGAACGGTCTCAAGGAGAACGTTATCGTCGGGCGTTTGATCCCCGCGGGCACGGGCCGATTCATGAATGTCATGAAGCGGGTTGCCGGTACGCGGGATCGCGAGATCATCGAGGCACGCCAGGCGGAAGCAGCGGCAGCGGCCGACGCCGCCCAGGCGCTGCTCGAAGCGGAGGAACCGGGGGCCGCCTGACGGTCCCCTCCTTCCGTTCCGAAAGGTTCGGAAAGTCCCGCAATTCCTGGGATTTGCGGGCTGCGATTTGCGCTTGACGGCCACCGGGGCCGTCCATAGTATGCGCGCCTCATTCGGGGGGCAGGTGGTAGGTGTCCCGCCTAGACGCTGCCCCCGATAGGCGACCGCAACGGTCGCCGAAACGTGGAACATAACCAGCCGTCGGGGCAGTCGCCGCGAATCCCGCTTTTCAGCGGCGAAGCGTGCGCGTCTCGTCGGTTTTCGGCTTGCAAGCCGGTCGCTGAGCCAAGGGCGGCCGGCCGTCAGCGCAGGCTTGAATGTGTCTTGGCGACCTGCGGACGGTAGGCGAGAGGAAAAGAGTCTATGCCGACGATCAATCAGCTGGTTCGTAAGGGCCGGCAGCGTCAAGTGGAGCGCAACAAGGTGCCGGCGCTCGAAGCCTGTCCGCAAAAGCGCGGGGTGTGCACGCGCGTCTATACGACCACGCCGAAAAAGCCGAACTCGGCGCTGCGCAAAGTCGCGCGCGTACGCCTGACCAACAGCTTCGAGGTCAGCAGCTATATTCCCGGCGAGGGCCATAATCTGCAGGAGCACTCGGTGGTTATGATCCGCGGCGGTCGCGTCAAGGATCTGCCCGGCGTGCGCTACCACATCATTCGCGGCACCTTGGATACCGAGGGCGTCAGTGATCGCCGTCAGCGCCGTTCGAAATACGGCGCCAAGCGTCCGAAGTAGGCGGGAGTTAAGCCATGTCACGCCGTCACGCTGCCGAAAAGCGCGAGATTCTGGGCGACGCCAAGTTTGGCGACGTCGTCGTCACCAAGTTCATGAACAATCTCATGCATGACGGCAAGAAGTCGTGCGCCGAGCGAATCGTCTATGGCGCGTTCGACCGCGTTGCCTCGCGCAACGGCGGCGATCCGCTGCAGCTGTTCCATGATGCGCTCGAGAACGTGAAGCCCAACGTCGAAGTGAAATCGCGTCGTGTCGGCGGCGCGACCTATCAGGTGCCTGTGGAGGTCCGCAACGACCGCCGTCAGGCGCTTGCCATTCGCTGGCTTATCGACGCGGCGCGCCGGCGGTCGGAAAGGACCATGGTCGAGCGCCTGTCGAACGAGCTCATGGATGCTGCGTCTAATCGCGGTGTGGCGGTGAAGAAGCGGGAGGACACCCATCGCATGGCCGAGGCCAACAAGGCCTTTTCCCACTATCGCTGGTAGGCCGGCGAGCGGAAAACCCGAAGGAATCTGAAGCATGTCCCGCACCACGCCCCTGTCCCGATACCGCAATATCGGCATCATGGCCCACATCGACGCCGGCAAAACGACGGCGACGGAGCGAATCCTGTTCTACACGGGGCGCTCCCATAAGATCGGCGAGGTCCACCATGGCGCAGCGACCATGGACTGGATGGAGCAGGAGCAGGAGCGCGGCATCACCATCACCTCCGCCGCAACGACATGCCAGTGGCGCGATCACCAAATCAACATCATCGACACCCCGGGTCATGTCGACTTCACCATCGAGGTGGAGCGCAGCTTGCGCGTGCTCGACGGCTCGGTCTGCGTGTTCGACAGCGTTGCCGGTGTTGAGCCCCAGTCCGAGACCGTCTGGCGCCAGGCCGACCGCTACGAGGTGCCGCGCATCTGTTTCGTCAACAAGATGGACCGCATCGGCGCCGACTTCATGCGCTGCGTGCAGATGATCATCGATCGCCTGGGGGCGACCCCGCTGGTGGTGCAGCTGCCCGTGGGCGCCGAAGCCGACTATGCGGGTGTCGTAGACCTGGTTCGCATGAAGGCGATTCTCTGGCGCGACGAAAGCCTGGGCGCGGAGTTCGACGAGGTCGACATCCCCGCCGACCTGGCCGATCTCGCCGCCGAATATCGCGAGAAGCTCGTCGAGGCAGCGGTGGAGCAGGACGACGACGCCCTCGAGGCTTTCCTCGAAGGCGAGGAGCCGGACGAGGAGACGCTGATCAAGTGCATCCGCAAGGGCACGCTCTCGGGCGCCTTTGTCCCCGTGCTCAACGGCTCGGCCTTCAAGAATAAGGGTGTGCAACCGCTGCTTGACGCTGTGGTCAACTTTATGCCGGCGCCGACCGACATTGCCGCCATCAAGGGCGTGCTGCCCGACAATGATGAGCCGGCGGAGCGCATCAGCTCGGACGACGAGCCCTTCTCGGCGCTCGCCTTCAAGGTGATGAACGACCAGCATGTCGGTTCGCTGACCTTCGCACGCATCTATTCCGGCGTGGTCGAGACCGGGCAGTCGGTGCTCAACTCCGTCAAGGGCAAGCGCGAGCGCGTGGGCCGCATGTTGGCCATGCACGCCAACCATCGCGAGGACATCAAGACCGCGCGGGCGGGCGATATCGTGGCGCTGTGCGGGCTCAAGAACACGACCACGGGCGATACCCTGTGCGACCCCAGCAATGCGGTCATTCTCGAGCGCATGGAGTTCCCCGAGCCGGTCATCGAGGTCGCGGTCGAGCCGCGCACCAAGGGCGACCAGGAAAAGATGAGCGTGGCGCTCGGCCGCCTGGCGATGGAGGATCCGTCCTTCCGCGTGGCCAGCGACGCCGAGAGCGGCCAGACCCTGATCAAGGGGATGGGCGAGCTTCATCTGGACATCATCGTCGATCGCCTGAAACGCGAGTTCAAGGTCGGCGCCAATGTCGGTGCGCCGCAGGTGGCCTATCGCGAGACCATCACCCGGGCGACCGAGGTCGATTACACGCACAAGAAGCAGACCGGCGGTTCCGGTCAGTTCGCGCGCCTGAAGCTGCGCCTTGAGCCCGGCGAGAAGGGCGAAGGGTTCACCTTCGAGAGCAAGGTCGTCGGCGGCAACGTGCCGCGCGAATACATCCCCGGTGTGCAGAAGGGCGTTGCGGGTGCCATGGATGGCGGCATAATCGCCGGTTATCCGGTGATCGACGTCAAGGCGACCCTGATCGACGGCGCCCACCACGAGGTGGATTCGAGCGTCATGGCTTTCGAGCTGGCAGCCCGCGCCGCGGCGCGCGAAGCGCTCGGCCAGGGTTCGCCCAAGCTGCTCGAGCCGGTGATGCGCGTCGAGGTGGTCACGCCGGACGAGTATATGGGCGACGTGATCGGCGACCTGAACAGCCGCCGCGGTCAGATCCAGGGCATGGATGCCAGCGGCAATGCCACGACCGTGCGCGCAATGGTGCCTCTGGCCACCATGTTCGGTTACGTCAACAGCCTGCGTTCGCTGACCCAGGGTCGGGCGCAGTACAGCATGTTTTTCGACCATTACGAGCCAGTGCCGCAGATGGTCGCGGAAGAGGTCCGGGCGAATCTCGCCTAGGGAATAAGCAGTGCGATGACAATTGGTCGTGTGCCAAGGAATTCATCGGAAACGCAAGCGTCAAGGAACGGAGTCATAAGAGCGATGGCGAAGGAAAAGTTCGAGCGTACGAAGCCGCACGCGAATGTAGGCACGATCGGGCATGTCGATCACGGCAAGACGACGCTGACGGCTGCGATCACGAAGGTACTGGCGGAAGCCGGCGGAGCCGAGTTCACGGCGTATGACGAGATCGACAAGGCGCCCGAGGAGAAGGAGCGCGGGATTACGATCGCGACGGCGCATGTGGAGTATGAGACGGAAAGCCGTCACTACGCGCATGTGGACTGTCCGGGGCATGCGGATTACGTGAAGAACATGATTACGGGTGCGGCGCAGATGGACGGCGCGGTGCTTGTGGTTTCGGCGGCCGACGGTCCGATGCCGCAGACGCGCGAGCACATTCTTCTGGCGCGCCAGGTGGGCGTTCCGGCGATCGTGGTTTACCTGAACAAGGTGGACCAGGTTGACGATCCTGAGATTCTGGAGCTTGTTGAGCTCGAGGTTCGCGAGCTTCTGTCGGACTACGACTTCCCGGGCGACGACATTCCGATTGTCGCGGGCTCTGCGCTGCAGGCGCTTGAGGGCCAGGAGGGGGACACGGGCGTTGGCTCGATCATGGCGCTGATGGAGGCTGTGGACAGCTACATTCCGACGCCCGAGCGTCCGAAGGACCTGCCTTTCCTGATGCCGATCGAGGACGTTTTCTCGATTTCGGGCCGCGGCACGGTGGTGACGGGGCGTGTCGAGCGGGGCATCGTCAAGGTTGGCGACGAGGTTGAGATCGTGGGTCTCAAGGAGACGCAGAAGACGGTCTGCACGGGCGTGGAGATGTTCCGCAAGCTGTTGGATCAGGGCGAGGCTGGCGACAATATTGGTGCCTTGTTGAGGGGTACCAAGCGCGAGGAGGTGGAGCGCGGCCAGGTTCTGGCGGAGCCGGGCTCGATCACGCCGCACACGAAGTTCAAGGCGGAAGCGTACATTCTGACGAAGGACGAGGGCGGTCGTCACACGCCGTTCTTCACGAACTATCGCCCGCAGTTCTATTTCCGCACGACGGACGTGACGGGGATGGTTCACCTTCCGGAAGGCACGGAGATGGTGATGCCGGGGGACAACGTGACGATGAACGTGGAACTGATCGCGCCGATCGCGATGGATCAGGGCCTGCGCTTCGCCATCCGCGAAGGCGGCCGCACCGTCGGTGCCGGCGTCGTCGCCGACGTCAACGAATAACTACGGGCGCGGCGTAGGGCTGGCCAGTCAGGCGAAAGAGTATCGGCATGGACAATCAGAATATTCGCATTCGCCTGAAGGCGTTCGATCATCGGGTGCTCGACCAGTCGACGCTCGAGATCGTCAACACGGCCAAGCGGACCGGTGCCAATGTGCGTGGGCCCATCCCGTTGCCGACGCACATCGAGCGTTTCACGGTGTTGCGGTCGCCGCATATCG
>CAZKTK010000266.1:3131-5133 GCA_964555535.1 uncultured Rhodospirillaceae bacterium | reverse complement strand
TGCGCTCGCGCTCGTAGAGCGCCGCGTTGATGCCGATGGCGGTGAACATGCCGGCGGTGATGTCGCCAATCGCAGTTCCCACCCGGGTGGGCTCACCGCCTTCATGCCCGGTCAGGCTCATCAGGCCGCCCATGCCCTGCACCACCATGTCGTAGGCCGGGCGCTGGGAATCCGGGCCGGTCTGGCCGAAGCCGGAGCAGGCAGCGTAGATCAGCTTGGGGTGGCGCTCGCTCACCGCCTCGTAGCCGAAGCCGAGCTTGGCCATGGTGCCGGGACGAAAGTTCTCCACCAGCACATCGGCGTTGGCGAGCAGCGTCTCCAGGATCGCCTTGTCGCCCTGGTCTTTCAAATCGAGCGCGATGCTCTCCTTGCCCCGGTTGAGCGACATGAAATAGGCCGAGCGCCCGTCCACCCACGGCCCGTAGGCGCGCGCGTCGTCGCCGCCCGGCGGCTCCACCTTGATGATGCGGGCGCCGAGATCGGACAGCACCATGGTGCAATAGGGCCCGGCCAGCACCCGCGTCATGTCGACGACGGTGATCCCTGACAGCGGGCCGGACGGCTCAGTAGCGGACATGAAGGCGATCCCTGGTTCGGAGATGATCCGTCCCGGATAACCCAGGGGCGGTGGCGGCGCAAGGCGGGAGGGATGAAGCGTACCTCAGCCCGCCCCTTTGGGTTGCGATTCTTTACAATAATGCCTACAATTTTTATATGCATATCTCGCGTAACATTTTGGCCGCGTTTCTGCTGCTGCTCATCAGCGTCTCTGCAGTTTCCGCCGATGACAATGCCGAGGCCGAGGCACTGGCCAAAGGCGCCTTCGCGCTTGTGATGCAAGCCCAGGACGTGGCCGATCCGGCGCAGCGTTTGGACCTGCTCAGCCAGGCCGACGCCAAGCTTGATGAGATCCTGAACACCTATGCCGACACCGATGCCGGCAGGCAGCTTGTGACCGAGCAGCGCGTCGGCCTGCTGTCACGCCAGGCGCTGGCCGACGAGATCGCGGCCCTGCGGCAACAGGTCGGTGGCGGCGACTGCCGGCTACAGCCAAACAAGGAATGCCCGCTGGCGATGGCGCTTGCGGAGGCGCAGCAGTACAAGGCGGCTAATCCAGACTCGCTGATATTCCATTACGTCGCGATGCTCTTTGCCGAGTCGGGTGACACATTCACCGCACTCGACATCGTTGAGCTTATCGCGAAACAGAATAATCGCGATCGTGCGTTGGTGGCCATAGCAACTTTCGCTGGCCTCAATGGGGACATTGCGGGCACACAAGCAGCTGCCGCGCGTGTTCAGGATCCAGGCTGGCGGGAAAAGGTGTCGATTCCCTTGGCCACTGTGCTCGCTGGTGCGGGGGAGTATGAGTCGGCGCTGCAGGTGGCAGGAGATATGCCAAGAGGCACTCGCCAAGGCGAAGCCTTGCAGGCAGTCGTTGGTGGCCTGCTGACGGAGAACGCTTTTGCAGACGCGGTCTTAGTCGCAAGCCTGATCGAGGCTCCCGGGGTTCGTGCCGACACATTGGCGGAAATTTCCATGGCACCAATCCCTTTGATAGAGATCCCGACCATACTTGGAAATATGGAACGATTATCTCGCAAAGAGATACGCAAATTAAACGTCGGCGCAATATTGTCGGCGCCAAGCGATCCTCATGCTATCGTAGCAGCCCTGGGAGTGGAAACAGAGATTGCGAGCGCGCAAGGACGGTCAGAGATATTCGGCGCCATTGCCATGGCTCAGGCGAGCGCCGGTTTCGTATCCAGTGCTCTCGTGGCAATGCAAGAAGTTACCGACTCAGGCACTCGGGCCGAGATCTTGCCACACATTGCAGTAGCCCAGCTGGAGTTGGGTGCTTTGCATGATGCGTATGCGACGGCGATGAGCATGCCAGATGACGCGGATCGATCGAAACTACTTTCTGACATCGCGTCCGCTCAGGCCGAGACGGGTGATATTGCCGGAGCCTTACTGTCCGCGAGCCATATCTCTTTAGACT
>CAZKTK010000266.1:0-3121 GCA_964555535.1 uncultured Rhodospirillaceae bacterium | reverse complement strand
ACTTGCGGTACATACAAGCCATGGAGGCGGTCGCGGTAGCGAAAGCCAAAGCCGGCGACTATGACGGGGCACGGAACATCGCAGCACAATTTGACGACCAGTACATCCAGGAAGCGGTGTTAACGGCGATCACTACTGCGCTAGCTGAATCTGGAAATCTTGCCGATGCAATGCGGACGGCACTCATGACCGATGCTGTCTTTATGCCAACCGACGCATTTGTTGTTATCGCATCTACGAGGCCAGAAATTAATCAGGTGAAACTGGCACTGGAAGTCGCTCTCGCGAGCACCGACCAAGAAACCCTTTGCATTGCACTGGCTGCCCTAACAGGTGCAATCCAGCGCTAATCCCTCACCCGCTCCCGCCCGTCAGCTCCAGGAACAGGTCTTCGAGGTCCGGCTCGTGGGTCGAGAGGTCGGCCACAGCCAAGCCGGCGCCGTCCACCGCGGCCAGGATCTCCGCCACGCGCGTCTCGCTCGGCCGGTAGCGCAGCACCAGTCTGCGCGCGCCTTCGAGCTCGGCGCCGAAGGCGGCGAGCGCGGGCGGCACTTCCGCCACGTCCTCGGTCAGCACCAGAGCGAATTCCTTGTGGTCGAGGCGGTTGAGCAGCGCCTCGGTCTCGTCGCAGGCCACCACCTCGCCGTGGGCGATGATGGCGACGCGGTCGCAGGTCTCCTCGGCCTCTTCCAGATAGTGGGTCGTCAGCAGCACCGTTGTGCCGTTGTCGTTGAGCTGGCGCACATAGCGCCAGAGCTGGGCGCGCAGCTCCACATCGACGCCCGCGGTCGGCTCGTCGAGCACCAGGATGGGCGGCGAATGCACCATGGCCTTGGCCACCATCAGCCGCCGCCGCATGCCGCCCGATAGCCGCCGCGTGTAGGCCTCCGCCTTGTCGGCCAGGCCCATCGCCTCGAGGATCTCGTCCGTGCGCCGCTTCGCCTTCGGCACGGCGTAATAGCCGGCCTGGTTCTCCAGGCTCTCGCGTGGCGTGAAGAAGGGGTCGATGACCAGCTCCTGGGGCACGATGCCTATGCTGGCCGAGGCCGAGCGCCGCGCCTTATCGATGTCGTGGCCCCAAATCTCGACGCTTCCCGAGGACTTGCGGACCAGGCCGGCGAGAATGTTGATGAAGGTCGACTTGCCGGCCCCGTTCGGCCCCAAGAGCCCGAAGATCGAGCCGGCCGGAATGTCAAGGTCGACCCCCTTTAGCGCTTCGACGCCGGCGCCATATGTCTTGCGCAAGCCGCGTGCGCGGATGGCGGGCGGACGTGCGGTGTCCGAATGGCTCTGTGATAGGGAATGGGGGGTCATGGGGAAGCGCAGCCTATGTCAGCCTTGGGCGCTGGGCAAGCCGCATCACGGGCGCTAGACTGCGCTCGCCCAATACGGAGAGCACGGCCATGGTAACGGACGAGACGGTAGAAGTGGAAAGCAGCGAATTTGCCTGCGACGGCGGCGGCGGAGCCCTCGGCCATCCGCGCGTCTATCTGCGTTTGGCAAAAGACGGCACGACCGATTGCCCCTATTGCGGCCGCCACTTCGTGCTCAGGCAGAAGGCTGCCTCGTAACCGGCAACTCGTTGCCGTCCCAGGCCCTCGCCAGCAAACCCGCGAAGCCACCGCCGAGCAGTGTCATCACGGCCATGGCCAGAAACACCTGGCCGGCCACCGCCGCATAAAGCGCGCCCGCCGCCATCATCGTCAAAGCCAGCACCGCCCCCATGGCAATCGCCGAATAGAGCGCCTGGGCGCCGGCGGATATGGCGTCCGGCACAGCCCGTTGCAGGAAGGCCATGGCAGCAAGGTGCGTGCAGCCGAAGGTCGCCGCGTGCAGCAGCTGAATCAGAGCCAAGGCCCAGAGCTCCGTGGTCAGGCCCGTGACCAGCCAGCGCACCACGCCGGCCGCAGCCCCTATGGCAAGCAGCGGCACGATTCCCACGCGGCGGACAACGGCGCCGGCAAAGGCGAACAGCACGATCTCCACCACCACACCCTCCGCCCAGAGCAGGCCAATGATGCCCTCGCCCAAGCCGGCGGCGCGCCAGTGCAAGGTGGCAAATCCGTAGAACGCGGCGTGGCTGCATTGCACCAGGCTGGCCGCGGCAAGGAACAGCAGAAATGGGCGGCTCCGCAACAGGCGCCGATAGGAGCCGTGGCCCCTTGCAACGGGCGGCAGACGCACGTCGGGCAGTCCCACCGCGGCGACCACGATGAGCACCCCGGCGCCAAGCATCAGAACCGGAATCCAGGCCTCGCTGCGCCCGGCGAGCCAGGCGCCACCGCCTGACGCCGCGACAATGAAAGTGATCGAGCCCCAAAGGCGCACACGGCCATAGTCGAAGCGGCTGACCTGCGCCGCCAGCAGCGTGACGTTCTCGATCATCGGCAGCAGCGGCGGGAACACCAGGCCGGTGAGCATGGCGCCGAGGCACAATGCCCAGAACGGCCCCGCTGAGGCATAGAAGGCGAAAGCCACCAGCGCCGCGCAAGCAAGCCCCAGCATCAAGCGCCGCCGCGCGCCCAGCCGATCCGCCAAGCCGGCAAAGAGCGGGCTGCCGACCACTTTACTCCAGGTTGAAAGCGCCAGCAGCAGCCCGATCTCGCCAGCCTCCAGGCCGCGGCTCGAAAGCCAGATTGGCCAATACGGCCCGTACAGCCCGATCATCAGGAATGCCGCGCCGTAGAACACCGCCAGGCGCACCGGTACCGGCACGGGCAGGCGCCCGACGATCAAGCGCGGGCCAAGCGGTGATTCCCTCGCGGGACTGTCGGTCATGGTGGTTCGGTCTTTCGCATAGACACGGGCGGGGCGGCATCCTTGCATGATTCCCTCGTCCGTGCCCTCCCCCTCGACTCCTCAAGTCCGCTGCGGCAATGTCTGCCCATGAGCAAGGATGCGAACGGCCGTCATGTCTGCCTGGTGGACGGCTCGGGATTTCTTTTCCGGGCCTTTCATGCCCTGCCGCCGCTGACGCGCGCGGACGGCACACCGGTCAATGCGGTGCTCGGCTTCTGCAACATGCTCTACAAGCTGGCAAGCGAGATCGACTGCGATGCGGTCGTGGTCTTGTTCGATACCAAGCGCAAGACCTTTCGCAATGATATCTATGCCGACTACA
>CAZKTK010000265.1:2918-5166 GCA_964555535.1 uncultured Rhodospirillaceae bacterium | reverse complement strand
GCCGAGCGCCGCCAGATCACGGTGATGTTCTGCGACCTGGTGGGCTCGACGGCGCTGTCCGAAAAGCTCGACCCGGAAGACCTGCGCAGCCTGATGCAGGACTACCGGAAAGCCGCGGGCGCGGTGATCGAGCGCTATGGCGGACATGTGGCCCAGTATCTCGGCGACGGCCTGATGACCTATTTCGGCTGGCCGCAGGCGCATGAGGACGATGCCGAGCGAGCGGTGCGCGCGAGCCTGGAGATCGTCGAGACGGTCGATGCCATGAACCTAGCTGTGCGCATCGGCATAGCCACCGGTCCTGTGGTCGTCGGACACAGCGGAGAAGAAAAATCAGACGCCCGCCTGGCGGTCGGCGAGACGCCAAATATTGCCGCTCGCGTGCAGGCCTTGGCCGAACCGAACGCGGTGGTCATGGCACAAAGCACGCGCCGGCTGGTTGCCGGAACATTCGCCTTGGAAGATCTCGATGCCCATGCCTTGAAAGGCCTCTCGACACCGATCTCGCTCTATCGCGTGGTGGCTGAGAGCACCATGGAGACCCGTTTCGAGGCGGCGCATCAGATCGGCCTGACCCCGCTTGTCGGGCGCGACGAGGAGATCGGCCTCTTGCTGAAGCGCTGGGAGCAGGCCAAGGACGGCGATGGACAGATCGTCGTGATATCGGGGGAGCCCGGCATCGGCAAGTCGCGCATTACCCAGACCCTGCGCGAGCGGATCGGCGAGCAGACGCATGTTCGCCTGCGCTATCAATGCTCGCCCTACCATACGAATTCCGCTTTCCACCCGATTCTCGATCAGCTGGCACGCGCCGCGCGATTCGAACGCGATGACGGCGCCGAAGCCAGGCTCGACAAGCTGGAAGACCTGCTGCGGCAAACCCCGGGCAGCGTGCCGGCGCCACTGGCCCTGTTCGCCGCCATGCTGTCGCTGCCGGCCGATCGCTATCCCCCGCTGCCACCGAGCCCGCAACAGCAGAAACAGGATTTCATTGCGGCACTCGCCGATCTGACAGTGGCATTGTCGACATCCAGCCCGGTGCTGATGATCTTCGAAGATGTCCACTGGGTCGATCCCAGCACGCTCGAGGCCCTGGATCGGATTGTCGACAGCGTTCAGGACGCCGCCGTGCTGCTGGTCGTAACCTGTCGGCCGGAGTTTGCCGTGCCATGGGCCGCCCGCGGACATGTCACCCTGCATTCCCTGAACCGACTGGGCCGCCGCCAGGGCGCGAACATGGTGGCCAGGGTGACCGGCGGCAAGGCGCTGCCGGAAGAGGTGCTCGACCAGATCATCGCCAAAACGGATGGCGTGCCATTGTTTATCGAGGAACTGACGAAGACGGTGCTGGAGGCGGGCTTTCTGCGAGAGGAACACGATCGCTATATCCTGGAAGGCCCGCTGCCGACGCTGGCGGTCCCGGCTACCCTGCAGGACAGCCTGACGGCGCGTCTCGACCGTCTCGGCGCTGTCAAGGAGATTGCGCAGATCGCCGCCTGCATCGGCCGCGACTTCACACTCGAGCTGCTGTCGGAGATTGCGCCGCGCACCGGCCTGGAAGCTGCCCTTGAGGAGCTGGTCGCCAGCGAATTGATCTTTCGCCGCGGCAGCGGCGCGGAGGCGACCTACGCGTGCAAGCACGCCCTGGTTCAGGATGCCGCCTATGACAGCCTGCTGAAGCCCAGGCGACAGGATATCCATGCCGATATCGCGTCTGTCTTGCGGGCCCGCCAGGCAAGCCCGGTACTGATCGCGCATCACTTTACCGAAGCACGGCAATTCGATGACGCGATTCCTTTCTGGCTGATGGCCGGCCAGGCTGCTTCCGAAAAATCGGCACTCTTCGAGGCAGCGGGACATCTGCGACGCGGTATCGGGATCATCGAGACCCAACCTGCCACGACGCACCGCCCGATGCAGGAATTTCGCTTCCGGATCCTGTCGGGCTCGATTTTCATCGCCTTGCACGGCTTCGCGGCACCGGAGACCGTCGCGGCCTATAACCGAGCCTACGCGCTGCGCGACACCGTTGGCGACCCGGAGGATCTGGTTCCCATGTTCTACGGCCTGTGGGTGATCCGCAATGTCTGCAGCGAGCATGCGGAGGCATTGACGTTTGCCGAATCGATTCTCGAGGCTGCGGGTGGCGACGTTGATGTGCTGACGCGAATGCTCGGCTATCGGATGCGCGGCACGAGCCGGTTTTATCTTGGCCGCATGGCTGATGCGCGGCAGGATCTGGAGGCAT
>CAZKTK010000265.1:0-2818 GCA_964555535.1 uncultured Rhodospirillaceae bacterium | reverse complement strand
GCCTTGGCACATGCACCCTCGACCGCATGGGCCTATAATTTTGCCGGCCTGAGGATCGGCATGCTGCGCCGCGATTGGACCAGGATAGAGACATTCACGAATCGCGTTCGTGGGCTTTCCCAGCAACAGCGTCTGGCGCACTGGTTCGTCTTCGCCGAGATAGTGGATGGCTGGCGGCGGGCATGCGCTGGCGAGGAGGACGGCCTGGAACAAGCCAGAAATGGCTTGAACAAGAGGCTCGAATACGAGCCCGAAGAACTCTATTTGCCGGAATTCTACGCCCTCTATGCGGAAGCCCATCTGCGCTGCGGGTCGGCAGAAATGGCTAGCGACCTCATCACCACGGCACTGCAAATGGTCGCGCGAACCGGCGAGCGCTTCTACGAGGCCGAGCTACGCCATATTCAAGGCCAGTTATTACTGGCGATGGACCCAAACGACCACGCCCCGGCCACCGATGCTTTCGAGCAGGCGATCGCTGTTGCGCGATCTCAGGGTACAAAACTGTGGGGACTCCGCGCCGCCACTTCCCTCGCGCGCCTCTGGCAATCCCAGGGCAAGACCGGCGAAGCCCGCGACCTGCTCGCCCCTGTCTATAGCTGGTTCACCGAAGGCTTCGACACCGCGGACCTCAAGGACGCGAAAGCCCTGCTGGACACCATCGCCTAAAGCCCGTCCGGCACGTCCATGCCGATCTTGCGCAAGCCGTCGAAGAGCATCGCCTTGAGGCCCTCGGGCGCGTTGGGGAAAGCGGACGCCAGGTGGGTTATGGTGTAATCCGGGCGCACCGCCGTGAGCCGCGCCATGGCGGCCTTGGCCTCGTCGATGCGACCGAGGTGGGCAAGAATGCAGGCCTGAAAGAAAAAAAGCGGGGGGCTGGACCACCGACCGGCACAGGACCTTTCTTGCCCAATCGTTGGCCGTCTCACCGTCGCCCAGCATCAGCGACATAGTGCCGGCCCACATCTCGAAGGCCCAGATCTGCGGGTCGTGCGGGCTGAGCTTCACGGCAAGCTCGAAATCGGCCAGGGCAGCGGCGTAGTCGCCGAGAAGACCCAACGCCTCGCCGCGTACGAAGTGACCCTGGGCGAGGCTCGGATTGAGCGCCAGCGCCGTCTCGCATTCCTCGAGCGCACCGTCGTGGTCGCCGCTGACCAGGCTGATGCGCGCCAGCGTCAGATGGGCGCTGGCGTCGCGGTCATCGAGCACCAGGGCGGCCTTTGCCGACGCGGTTGCTGCCACAATGGCGGCAGGACGATCATCGGTATAGCCGAACATCACGGCCCAGACATAGGTCAAGGCAAGCGCGCTATGGGCCGGAGCAAATCCCGGGTCCATGGCAACGGCGCGCTCGAAGAGCGACCGCGCCGCGGCATGGTCTTTGGCGCTGTAGCGGTAGAGATGCCAGAGGCCCTGCTGGTAGGCGTCCCAGGCATTGAGGTCGCCGGTGGCCTTGCGGCGCGCGCGCTCGCGCTCCGCGGCGCTGAGCTTGGGCTCGATGGCCAGCACGATGGTCTCTGTGATCTCGTCCTGCAAGGCAAAGATGTCGTCGAGCTCGCGGTCGTAGCGCTCGGCCCAGATGTGCCCGGCGCCCTCGGCCTCGATGAGCTGGGCCGTGATGCGCACGCGATTGCCCGCTTTGCGCACGCTGCCTTCCAGCACGTAGCGCACGCCAAGCTCGCGCCCGACGTCCGACACATCCACGGCCTTGCCCTTGTAGGTGAAGGTGGAGTTGCGGGCGATCACGGTCAGCCAGCGATAGCGCGACAGCGCCGTGATGATGTCCTCCGTGATGCCGTCGGAAAAGTATTTCTGGTCCTCGTCGCGGCTCATATTGTCGAAGGGCAGGACGGCGATGGACGAGCGCTCCGCCGTCTTCGCTTCCGGCGGCGCATACCCGGCGCCGGCGGGTCCTGGGATGCACCGGCGAAGCATTGGGCCTTGGCCATCCAATTCGTGGCGTTGGGGCCGGTCACGCTGAGGGACGTGTCGGCGATGTTGCGGCACTGGGTGACCACCTGGCAGAACTCTTCCGCGAGGCCCGTGATGCGCTCCGCCGCATTGTCCTCGCCATAGATCCATTCCGCGCCGGACGGCCCGGTGAGGACGAGCTGGGGGGTGGGCTCGGGCGGCGTCTCGCCGCGATTGATGAAGGTCCAGCCATAGGTGTTGAGGCCGAGCTGCACGATATTGCGGATGCGGTCGCCGTTCTGCCGCACGATGCCTTGGGCATCATAGATCGCCTGGCCATGGGCCCAGGTCTCCATCAGCCGCGCTGTGATAGACGACAGCGCGCTCATGCCCGGCCCCGCCCATTTGACGCGCTGCTTGGGGTCGGCGTCGGCAAAACCGTCCGCCACCTCGACATATTCCTCGCGCCAGGCATGAAGCAAGTCATCGCCCGCCAGGCCGTCGAGCCAGCCGGCTTCGAAGGCGGGCAGGCCGCCGTCTTGCACCCGCGCCGTCGCAGCCGCCAGGTACTCGGCAAAGGCCGGCGTGTCCTGCAAGGACTGGTGCGCCGCCCAGTTCCAGACATGCAAGTGCCGGATGATGGCCGTGATCGTCCAGCCCTTGAAGGCCGTCGCGGCCGCCATGTCCTCGGCCCCAAGCCCCGACACCACGTCGTACAAGGCATCGCTTTCGTCGCGGAAGTCCTGGGCCTGTTGCATCGCTCGTTTCTCCTGAGACCGGGTGGGCGGCGCAGACTAGCATGCTAGAGTAGCGGCCGGAACAGGACGGACGAAGGAAGCGGCCATGAAAAGTATCAGGATCGGCGGCGCCAGCGGCTATTGGGGCGAATCCGACATGGCCGTGCCGC
>CAZKTK010000264.1:0-5174 GCA_964555535.1 uncultured Rhodospirillaceae bacterium | reverse complement strand
GCAAGGTGGACCGGCGACCGCGCCTCTGGTACGTAATATGCGGTTTCGGCGTTGGTGATAGGGCGAGCCATGACCGCAGAAACGCGACAGACAAAACCACTGGATCGGGTAGCTGTTGAGGATTACCTCAAGGCGCACGGCGAGGATCTTGAGCGCTTTCATGTCCGCTCCCTGGAGCTGTTCGGATCGGCGTTGCGCGGCGTTGCGACAGACAACAGTGACATCGACCTCTTGGTCACGTTTGATGGGCCGATCGATTTGCTGAGCTTTATCGAGCTTGAGGAAAGTCTCGGTGAGTTTCTGGGGTGTGGCGTAGACCTCGTGCCGCGTGAAAGTCTCAAGCCGCTGTTGGCCGAGAGCATCCTTGCAGAGGCGGTGCGTGTCTACTAAGGCGGCCGGCGAAACTGAGTGTTTGTTTAGCTAATTTACGGTAACACAGAAACATGACCCTACACCTCTACAATACCGCGAGCCGGCAGAAAGAACCGTTCGAGCCTCTCGATCCCGCCGATGTGCGCATGTATGTCTGCGGGCCGACGGTCTATGACCGGGCGCATATCGGCAATGCGCGGCCCGTGGTGGTGTTCGACGTGCTGTTCAAGCTGCTCAAGCGGCACTATCCCAAGGTCACCTATGTTCGGAACATCACCGATATCGACGACAAGATCATCGCAGCGGCGGCGGAGAACGATGAGGACATCGATGCGCTGACCAAGCGCACGACGGAGTTCTTCCACGCCGACATGGGGGCGCTTGGCGCCGAGGCGCCGACGGCCGAGCCGCGCGCGACAGAGCACGTGCCGGACATGCTGGCGCTGATCGAGAAACTGATGGAAAGCGGCCACGCCTATGCCGCGGAAGGCCATGTGCTGTTCCATGTGCCGGCCATGGAGGGCTACGGCAGGCTCAGCAATCGCAAGCGCGAGGAACTGGTGGCGGGCTCCCGGGTGGAAGTGGCGCCCTACAAGAAGGATCCCGGCGACTTCATCCTGTGGAAACCGTCGACGCCCGAGCAGCCAGGCTGGGATTCGCCCTGGGGCAGGGGTCGCCCGGGCTGGCATCTGGAATGCTCGGCCATGAGCGAACGCTATCTCGGCGAGACCTTCGACATTCACGGCGGTGGCCGCGATTTGATCTTTCCCCACCACGAAAACGAGCGCGCCCAAAGCATTTGCGCCCACGGCGGCAAGACCTTCGCGCGCTATTGGGTGCATAACGGCTATGTGGTGGTCGAGGGCGAGAAGATGTCGAAAAGCCTCGGCAACTTCTTCACGGTCGAGGACCTGCTGGCGCGCGCGCCAGGCGAGGCGCTGCGCTTCAACATGCTCAAGACCCACTATCGCCACCCGCTGGACTGGACGCTTGAAGGCATGGCCGAGGCCAAGGCGGATCTGGACAGGCTCTATCTCGCACTGCGCAATGCCGAGGATATAGAGGCGGAGGCGAATCATGGCGTGCCCGACGAGGTCGAGGCCGCGCTGCTCGACGATCTCAATACGCCCAAGGCCATCGCCGCGCTGCATGCCGTCGCCGGCGATCTCAACAAATCGCCTTCGGTTGCCGCCAAGTCGGCGTTGCTGGCTGCCGGTGGTGCCCTGGGAATATTCCATTCGTCGCCTAACGACTGGTTCCAAGGCGAGGCGTCGGACGATATCGAAGGGCTGATATCGGCGCGCCTCGAGGCGCGTTCGGAAAAACGCTGGGCGGACGCCGACCGCATCCGTGACGAGCTGGCCGAAGCCGGTATCATCCTCGAGGACAAGCCCGACGGCACCACCGAATGGCGGCGGGCATGAGCGGCGAGCGGGTCTGGGTTTACGACACGACGCTGCGTGACGGTGGCCAGACCCAGGGGGTCGATTTCGGCGCGCCGGACAAGGCGGCGATCGCGCGCGAGCTCGATGCGCTCGGCGTCGATTACATCGAGGCCGGCTGGCCAGGCGCCAACCCGACCGACGATGCCATCTTCAACGCTCCGCCCAAGCTCTCGCAAGCCAAGCTCGCGGCGTTCGGCATGACCCGGCGCTCGGGCCGCAGCGCCGCCAACGATCCCGGCCTTGCCGGGGTCGTCAATGCGGGCGCGCCGGTGACCACGCTGGTCGCCAAGACCTGGGACTTTCATGTCACCACGGCGCTCGGCGCGGAGCTTGACGACAATCTGGAGATGATCGCCGACTCGCTGGCCTTCGCGGCTACGCGCGCGGACGAGGTGCTCCTCGATGCCGAGCATTTCTTCGACGGCTACAAGGCCAACCCGGATTATGCGCTGGCCTGCCTCAAGGCCGGCCTCGATGCCGGCGCGCGCTGGCTCGTGCTGTGCGACACCAATGGCGGTGCCTTGCCCCACGAGGTGGCCGATATCGTCACCAGAGTGCGGGAGAGCATTCCCGGCGACCGCCTCGGCATCCATTGCCATAACGACAGCGCCACAGCGGTGGCCTCGTCACTTGCCGCGGTACAGGCAGGCGTAAGGCAGGTGCAGGGCACCCTGAACGGTCTTGGCGAGCGCTGCGGCAATGCGGACCTGACC
This sequence comes from uncultured Rhodospirillaceae bacterium, assembly GCA_964555535.1. Classification (GTDB taxonomy): domain Bacteria; phylum Pseudomonadota; class Alphaproteobacteria; order UBA7887; family UBA7887; genus UBA7887. The sequence continues at coordinate 2,644 of CAZKTK010000264.1, read as the reverse complement.
GCCGTCATCCCGAACCTCATGCTCAAGATGGGCTTCGAGACGGGCATCGATGCGGCCGGGCTGGAACGGCTCACCCATGTCTCGCGCATGCTGGACGAGCGGTTGAACCGGGCGAGCGATCCGACGCACCCCTATGTCGGCGTGTCCGCCTTCGCCCATAAGGGCGGGCTGCACGTCTCTGCCGTGGCCAAGGATCCCACGACCTACGAGCACATCGAGCCGGAGCGTGTCGGCAATCGGCGCCAGATCGTCGTGTCCGACCAGGCGGGGCGGTCCAACATTCTGCACCGCTTCGAGGAGCTGGGCATCGAGATCGATTCCAAGTCGCCCAAGCTCGGGCGGCTGGTGGAACTGGTCAAGGAGCGGGAGGCGCAGGGTTTCGCCTATGACGGCGCGGCGGCGAGCTTCGAGCTGCTGGCACGGCGCACCCTCGGTGCGGTGCCGGAGTTCTTCGATCTCACCAGCTTCCGCGTCATCGACGAACAGCGCATCGACGCGCGCGGCCAGCGCATCACCCTGTCGGAGGCGACCATGAAAGTGGTCGTCAACGATGAGCAGATCATGACCGTGGCTGAAGGCAACGGCCCGGTGGATGCCCTGGCCAATGGCCTCGCCAAGGTGCTGAGCGGGGTCTTTCCGTCGCTCGGCGACATGCGGCTGGTGGACTACAAGGTGCGTATCCTCACCCCCGAGGCAGGCACCGCGGCGGTTACCCGCGTGATGATCGAGAGCGAGGATGCGGCGGGCGTGCGCTGGGCCACGGTCGGTGTCTCCAGCAATGTCATCGCCGCCTCCTACGATGCGCTCAAGGATGCCATTACCTTTCGCTTGTTGCAGGCCTGACAGCGGGTATGGCGGGCACCGACCGTATCCGTCAGGAGGCCGCGCCGGAAGCACCGGCGATCATCCTCGTGGCCCCTCAGCTTGGCGAGAACATCGGCTCGGCGGCGCGGGCCATGCTCAATTTCGGCTTCACCGATCTGCGCCTGGTGGCGCCCCGCGACGGCTGGCCCAACGAGGCCGCGCGCGCCAACGCCTCTGGCGCCGATGCGGTCATCGATGGCGCGCGGGTTTATGACGATGTGGAGAGCGCTGTCGCCGATCTCACCTTCGTGGTCGCCGCGACGGCGCGCCCCCGCGACATGCGCGCTTCCGTCTTGACCCCGGCCACGGCGGCCGCCCGGCTGCACGGCGCGGCAGGGGCCGGCGAACGCTGCGGCATCATGCTGGGACGGGAAAGCACGGGCCTCGACAATGACTCGGTGGCCCTGGCGGACGCCCTGGTGACGGTGCCCACCAATCCCGGCTTCGCCTCCCTGAACCTGGCGATGACAGTGCTCTTGCTTGCGCACGAATGGTTTGCTGCCACCGATGCGACAGATGGCGAGGTCTTGCCGGATCGTGCCTCGCGCGCCGCCAACAAGGGGGAATTGCTGGGGCTATTCGCGCATCTGGAAGACGAGCTCGACGCCTGCGGGTTCCTGCGCGTGGCGGAAAAGCGCCCGAGCATGGTGCGAAACCTGCGCAACATCTTCCAGCGCGCCCGGTTGAGCGAGCAAGAAGTGCGCACCTTGCGCGGTGTCATCGCGGGCCTGGTGGAGCACGGCGGGCGCGCCCGTCGTTAGACAAGTATTGGACATGCCGGACGGGTGACGTATATCCACAGCTTGAAGCAGGAGCTGCCTACGTCTCGGATCCATCGTCCATGAGTTCTCCGAATACGATTTTTGTCTTTTGCGACCGCCGCGATCAGGCCGCAAGGTTGACCGAGCTTATCCAGCAGGCCGGGTTCGAGGCTCGCGTGGCCGCCGATCCGGCCAGCATGTCGGGCGGCGCGCTCGCTCTGAAGCCGGCGGCGGTTCTCATCGACAATGCGGACCCGTCCAACGTCAATGCCTGCCTGGCGGCGGTGAAGCGCCTGTTCCTCGATGGCCGTCTGTCCTGCCCCTCCATCTTCGTCGGCGATACCGAAGACGTGCCGTCGCGCCTCGAGGCGGTGCGCAGCGGCTGCAGCTCGTTTCTCGCGCGTCCCGTGGAGCCCATGGCGCTGATCGATACCATCGACAATCTGGTGGCGCCAGAGACCGACCCGCTGCGGGTGCTGATCGTCGACGATTCCCGCACCAGCGCCGCCCATCACGCGGGCATCCTCGAGGATGCCGGCATGGTCACGCGCATCGTCAACGACCCGATGACCGCGTCCTCCCAGGTCGAGGCCTTCGGGCCGGACCTGATCCTGCTCGACCTGGTCATGCCGCAATGCGACGGCATGGAGGTGGCTGCCCTCATTCGCCAGCTGCCGGCCTATGACAGCGTGCCCATCGTGTTCCTGTCCGGAGAATCGAGCCGGTCGCGCCAATTGGACGCGCTCGACAGCGGCGGTGACGATTTCCTCACCAAGCCCATCGACGGCGCCCATCTGGTGCGCTCGGCCCGCAGCCGCGGCATGCGCTTTCGCCGCCTGGCGCGCCTCATCCATCGCGATGCCATGACTGGGCTGTTCAGCCACAGCGCCTGCCTCGACAAGCTGAAGACGGAGCTGGCCTTTGCCGACGAGCAGAACGTCATTGCCTTCGCCATGGCCGATATCGACCGAGGCCGTGTGGCAACGCGGTGGTGGGCGGTGCGGTGGTCTGCTTGGATT
>CAZKTK010000263.1:0-5184 GCA_964555535.1 uncultured Rhodospirillaceae bacterium | reverse complement strand
CCACCGCCGCCTCCATGCGCTCCTGCTGCTCGCCGTCATAGAGGATCGACGAGGCGTAGAGGCCGCAGCGGTGCCCGGTCTCCGCTTCCACCGCGTCGCGCATGGTCCGCGCGGCCTTGATGTTGGCGACCACGGTGTCGAAGGCATCGACCTGGGTGATCTCCTTGCACTGCTCGGCCGAGCCCCAGTTGAAGGAGAACTTGAGACTGTCGAGGCCGGCGGCCATGCATTCGCGCACACGCTCTGGCTTTGCCAGCCGGCCATTGGTGGTGAGGAAGATGTAGGGGTAGCCGAGTTCCTTGGCGAGTGCGACAGCATCGGGCAATTTTTTGTAGAGGAAGGATTCGCCGAGATAGAAGAGGCCGATCTCCTCGACCCCCGCCTCGCGCATCTCGGCCAGCAGGCGGGCCAGCAGGTCGAAATCCATGTCCGCGCGATCGCGCAGCTTGTAGCCGGTGGCGCAGAAGAAGCACTTGAAGTCGCAGCGCGCCGTCAGCTCGATCTTGACGCTGTTCGGACACGGCGGCGTCGCTGTGCGATAGGCCTCCGGAATGGCGGTGATGGCATCGATACGGGCGGTAATGGTCATGACCGACTCCTCACTATGTCTGCTCCGCCGAGTCTAACCGCCAATCCCTAAGATTTGATTGATCACCCCCAGCGGCGGCGGACGTCGCGCATCAGGGAGAGCAGCGCCTCCACGCCGGCATCGGGCATGGCATTGTAGAGACTTGCGCGCATGCCGCCGATGGCCGCGTGACCTTTGAGATTGGCGAGGCCGCGTTCGTTTGCGGTATCGAGAAAACGGGGCTCGAGTGCCCGGTCGCGGATGCGGAAGCAGATATTCACCCGAGAGCGGTCTTGCCTGGCGACGGGTGCCTGATAAAAGCCGTCGCTGTCGATCTCGTCATAGACTTGGCGGCTGCGCCGGGCTGCCGCGGCTGCCATCGCGTCGAGCCCGCCCTGGTCCTCGATCCAGTCCAGCACCAGTCCGGCCAGGTAGATGGGATAGGTCAGGGGCGTGTTGACCATGCTCCCGCTCTCCGCCTGAACGGTATAGCCGAGCACCATCGGGGTCTCGGATCGGGCCTTGCCGAGCAGGTCTTCGCGGATCAGCACCAGGGTCAGCCCGGCGGGGCCGATATTCTTCTGCGCACCGGCATAGACCATGCCGTATCGGGCCACATCGAGCGGACGCGTGAGAAAGCTCGACGTCATGTCGGCGATCAAGGGCACTGTGCCCGTCTCGGGCAGCCAGTGATACTCACTGCCTTCAGCGGTTTCGTTGTCGGTAATATGGCAATAGGCGGCAGCCGCATCGAGTTGCCAGCCATCCATCGCCGGAATTTGCGTGAAGTTGCTGTTGGCCCCGCTCGCGGCAATCCGGATATCGCCATAGCGCTCGCCTTCGCGGATGGCCTTGCGCGCCCAGTGGCCGGTCTCGACATAGTCGGCGCTTTGGCCCGGCGGCAAGAGATTGAGCGGTATCAGCGAAAACTGGGTCGAGGCGCCGCCATGCATCATCAGAATGCGATAGTCGTCCGGCAGGCCGAGAAGGGCGGCCAGGCTTTCGCGAAAACGTGCCGCGATGGCGCGGAAGTCGTCGCCGGTGAACGGCATTTCCCAAACGGACATGCCGCTGCCGTGCCAGTCGAGCAGCTCTTCGTGGGCGCGCTGACGGACCGGCGCCGGCAGCATGGTCGGCCCGGCGGCAAAATTGTAGGCCACACGTGTCCGCTCTTTGGTCAGGACCGCCATCGGCCTACTCGAAGATCCCCGGCGAATGCGGCGCCGCGACCATGAGCAGGATCAGCGGAATCGACAGGATGGTGTTGGTGCGCGCGCTGAGAAAGGTGATGCGCGAGCAGCGGATGCGCTCTTCGTTCGGCGCCGGCACGAAGCCCAGCACCTTTTTCTGATGGGGCCACATCACCAGCCAGAGATTGGCGAGCATGATGGTGCCGATCCAGAACGCCAGGCCGATAGGCGCTGCGTAGCCGCTCAGGGTCAGGGCCTCGAAGAGCATGTCCTGGCGCAACAGCATCACGAGGCCGGTTACCCAGGCGACCACGGAGCTGTAGCGGAAGATCGCATGCTCACGGGTTTGGCGACCCATATAGGAGGAGGTGGTAACCTCGCCCTGATCTTGCGCGGGCTCCCAGGGGCGGAAAGTGGGTACCAGCACCAGGCCCGCATAGTTGTGCCCGATCCAGACCATGCCGGCGAGCACATGCAGCCAGCGCACGATGGCATCGATGAGGGCGGCTTCCATACCCGGCCTCAGCCGAGGAGGCCGCGCAAGGCGACCACCACGATCAGGGAGAGCACGAGGCCGGCGACCAGCGTGCCGGCGAAGGAATCATGGGGCAGCTTCATGAAACGGTCTCCGCCGCCATGGAGCGATAGACCAGCGGCGCCGACGCGTTTGCCTCCGGCCGGGCGAGGCCATGGTCGGGTGCAAAATTGCAGGCCGGGTCGGCATTGGCGGCATTGCCCGTGAGCTGGTAGGCCTGACAGCGGCAGCCGCCGAAATCCACGGTCTTCTCCGCACAATCGCGACAGGGCTCGGCCATCCATTCGCTGCCGCGGAAACGATTGAAGGCGGACGACTTGTGCCAGATCCAATCGAGACCCTGGTCGCGCACATTGGGGAAGTCGATATCGTCGATCACGATGGCATCCCGACAAGGCACGGCGGTGCCGTCCGGGGATACGGTGAGACGCACGGTGCCCCAATCATTGCGGCATAGCTGGGGCCTGCCGCTTTCGCCGTCGTCGAGGGCGGCGTAGATCCGGAGGCGCTCGCTTGCCTCCGCAACCAAGGCCCGTGCCGTGGCCAGCTGCTGCCGGCTTGGTGTGAGGGCGGCACGGTTGCACGCTGCCCAGGCGATGGGGCGAACCTGCGTGATTTCCACCGTATCGGCCTCCAGCCGTTCGACCAGCGACAAGGTCTCGGGCAGCTGCTCGATGGTATCGCGGCACAAAGTAATGGTGATCAGCAGCGGCAGCCCGGCCGATTTCACGGCGCGGGCGGCGGCGATCTTCTGGTCGAAAGCCGCAGTGCCGGTCAATCTTTCCACATGTTCCCTGTCGCCGGCCTGCAGGCTGATGCGAACCTGGTTGAGCCCGGCATCCTTGAGCGCTCCGACGCGGAGGCTGTCCAGGCCGACGCCACTGGTGACAAGATTGCTGTACAAATTGAGTTTGCGCGCGCCGTCGATCAGCTCTTCCAGATCATTGCGCAGGATTGGCTCGCCGCCAGTAAATGCTACCTGCAGGGTGCCCAGCGCCCGCGCTTCCTGCAGCACGCGCAGCCACTCTGCTGTGGTCAGCTCAGCGTCTGCATAACGGCCATAGTCGAGCGGATTCGGGCATGTCGCGCATGCCAAGGGACAGCGATAGGTGAGCGCGCAGTACAGCCATATGGGAGTCCGCGACCCATCGACCTTGGTTTCCGGACGCGGCATCGGCTTATCCCCAGTTCCGTCTGACTGAGAGCCTCAGGGTCAGCCCCCGACCTCGGTCATCACCGCGCCAGGCTGGCGGCGGACAAGGGGCTTGCGCACATAGGGCACGCGCATGGCATCATCCCGCGCCCGAGTGATCAAGTGATGATCGGGCGACTTGATGCAGGTCGGGTCGCAGCCGGCTTCGTCACCGGTCAGCATGTAGGCTTGGCAGCGGCAGCCGCCGAAGTCGACACTCTTTTCGTTGCAGCCCCGGCAGGGCTCCTTCATCCAGTCGTCGCCGCGGAACTTGTTGAACTGGGGCGAGTCCCGCCAGATCCAGGCGAGGTCGTGATCGCGCACATTGGGAAAGTCGATGGTCTTGATCACGCGCGCTTCCTGGCACGGCATGGCGCCGCCGTCGGGCGCGATGGTGAGATGGATAGCGCCCCAGCCATTCATGCAGGCCTTGGGCTTGCCGGCGCGCTCGCCGCCCATCTCGACCGAGTAGTAGTCGTTGATCACGAAGTAGATCGTCATCTTGTCGCCGAGCCGCTCGCGCGCTTCCATGACCTGGGCCTCGGCCTTCTTGAGCTGGTCGAGCGTGGGCAGGAGCTGGTCGCGGTTGAGGAGCGCCCAGTTGTAGTACTGGACCTGGACATATTCCATGTAGTCGACGCCCAGATCCTCGGCCATCGCCAGAATTTGCGGCGTTTGTTCCATGCTGTCGCGGGTCACAGGAACGTTGAGCACGATGGGAAAGCCGAGGGCCTTCATCTCGCGCGTGATGGCAATCTTGTGGTCGAGCGCATCGGCGCCCACCAGGTCCGCGAAGACCTTGTGGTCGCTGCCCTGGATGCTGACCTGGATTTGATGCAGCCCGGCATCCTTCAACGCCTCGAGGCGGGCGCGGTTGAGGTGCAGGCCGCTGGTGATGAGATTGGTGTAATAGCCGAGGCCGTGGGCTTCCGCGATGATCTCCTCGAGGTCATCGCGCACGGCGGGTTCGCCGCCGGTCAGGCCAAGCTGCAGCGCGCCCATCTCTCTGGCTTCGCGCAGCACCCGTTTCCATTCCTCGGTGCTGAGCTCGAGGTCCTTATAGCGATCGAAATCGAGCGGGTTGTTACACCAGACGCATTTTAAGGGGCAACGGTAGGTCAGTTCACAACAGAGCCACATGGGGTTCTGTTGGCCGTCTAGGGAAACCTCACTTGCGTCTGATCCAGCCTTTGGCATGGGACATCTCCAGGAACTTGAACACGCCATCGGCTACGTCGCCGTCGACATAATCCTGCTGCAAATCGTCTATCAACTCACCCACCGACAGGCCCTTGGAGACGCGCTCCAGGATCGCCCCTGCGGTTTCGTTGAGCTTCACCACCCCTTCCGGGTAGAGCAGGATGTGCGAGCCCTGCGACTCCTCCCAACGGAACATGTAGAGCGGATTAATTTCCACATGGTCCTGTCGCGACAACGCCGCCGCATCGGGCATGACCGGTCTCCTGAGGGTGAACTTGAAAGAGGGGCCAAACGGCCCCTCTTCCGATCTGTCTCTACGTCTTAGCGGACGTAGACATACGCGGTGACTTCAAAGCCAAGGCGCAGGTCGCAATATGCGGGATCAACCCATTTCATAGGAACTTCCTCCAAGTTTGCAGCCAGCGGACGAACGCGGTTTTGGTCTTATCGGGAGTGGGCCATGTGAAAGCCCCTTTGCGCCGTCCAAGAAACTTGACGA
>CAZKTK010000262.1:0-5196 GCA_964555535.1 uncultured Rhodospirillaceae bacterium | reverse complement strand
ATCAGGATCGGCGGCGCCAGCGGCTATTGGGGCGAATCCGACATGGCCGTGCCGCAGCTGCTCGAAGCGGGCGGGCTCGACGTCATCGTTTTCGACTATCTCGCCGAGATCACCATGTCGATCATGGCCCGCGCCCGCCAGAAGGACCCGGCGAAGGGCTATGCGACGGACTTCGTCAGCGACGCCATGACACCGCATCTCGCCGAGATCGCGCGCCAGGGGGTGAAGATCATCGCCAATGCCGGCGGCGTAAACCCGGAAGCCTGCGCCGCGGCGGTGCGGGCGCTGATCAGCGAGCAGGGTCTCGATCTCACGGTCGCGGTGGTGCTCGGCGACGACCTTTCCGCCAGGGCAGGCGAATTCGCCGACGAGACCGAGATGTTCTCCGGCGAGGCGTTTCCCGCGCGCGACAGCCTCGCCAGCATCAACGCCTATCTCGGCGCCTTTCCCATCGCCGCGGCGCTGGCGGAAGGCGCGGACATCGTCATCACCGGGCGCTGCGTGGACAGCGCCGTGACCCTCGGTGCCTGCATCCACGCCTTCGGCTGGGCGCGCAACGACCGGGACCGGCTCGCCGCCGGTTCGCTGGCCGGGCATATCATCGAATGCGGCCCGCAAGCGACGGGCGGCAACCACACCGACTGGGAGAGCGTCGCCGACAGCCTCGCCGATGTGGGCTATCCCATCGTCGAGGTGGGCGAGGACGGCGGTTTCACGGTCTCAAAGCCCACGGGCACCGGCGGTGTGGTGACCGTCGGCACGGTGGGCGAGCAGATGCTGTATGAGATCGGCGACCCCCAGGCCTACATGCTGCCCGACGTGGTCTGCGATTTCTCCGCCGTCACCCTGCGCCAGGCGGGCGAGGACGAGGTCCGCGTCGAAGGCGCGGTGGGCCGTCCGGCGCCGGATCGGTACAAGGTCTCGGCCACCTATGCCAACGGCTTCCGTGCCGGTGCGGTGTGGTTCTTCTATGGCGAGGCGGCGGGCGCCAAGGCGCGCAGCTTCGCCGAGGCCGCCATCGCCCGCGCCCGTCGCAAATTGCGCAACGCCAATGCGCCGGATTTCGACGAGACCCTGGTCGAGGTGATCGGCGACGAGAGCCATTACGGCGGCGAGGCCAAGGTCGCCGGCTCGCGCGAGGTGGCGCTGAAGATCGCCGCCCGCCACCGGGATGCGCGCGCCTGTGCCATGCTCCTGAAAGAAATCACCGGCCTCGGCCTGTCGGCACCGCCGGGGCTGTCGGGCTTTGCCGGCGCGCGGTCGCGACCCTCGCCGGTCGTGCGCCTTTTCTCGATGCTGGTGGCGAAGGAGACGGTGCCGCTTTCCGTGGCGCTCGACGGCAGGACCATCGCTCTGGATGCGGAGACGGGCACGCCCTTCGACGAAGCCGCCATCGCACGGCCCACCCCGCCGGCCTGCGGCGAGGCCAAGGATCTCGTCGCGGTGCCCCTGATCGACCTCGCCTTCGCGCGTTCGGGCGACAAGGGGAACAAGGCCAATATCGGCGTACTGCCGCGCAAGCCGGACTATGCGCCGTGGATCTGGGCAGCGCTGACGGAGGAAGAGGTGGCGCGCCGCTTCGCCCATTTCCTCGAAGGCGGCGTTGAGCGCTGGTATCTGCCCGGCACAGGCGCCATCAACTTCCTGCTCGACGCCGTGCTCGGCGGCGGCGGCATCGCTTCGCTACGCAACGATCCCCAAGCCAAGGGCTATTCGCAGATCCTGCTGCAGACCCCGATCCCCGTGCCGCGGGAGCTGCTTTAGGTCATTGTGCAGAGCGCTTTACCGCCCACAGCGCAGAAAGCGCCATGAGTCGATGGTGAGCGATGGCTACCGCTATAGCCGCTTGGCCTTGAAGGCGGCGACGCGCTCTGTGGTGTCGGGGATGTCGTATTCCGTGCCGGCCTCGAAGGCGAGGCCCTCGGCAAGGCCGCTATTGGCGGCCACCCGGTAGAGGTCCTTGTAGGCGGCGATGGAGCCCGGGCTGTTGGCGGCGATGCTCTCGGCCAGGGCCGCCACGCGGGCATCGAGTTCGACCAGGGGCACAGCTTCGAGCGCCAACCCATAGGCCGCCGCCTCGGCACCGGAAAAGCTGCGCGCGGTGAACGACAGCTCGCGCGCGCGTTGTGCGCCGACCAGCCGCGGCAGGCGCTGGGTCATGCCCCAGGTGGGGCGAAAGCCGAGCACCGCATGGGTATCGCCGAGCTTCGCCCCTTCGGCGACGACACGCAGGTCGCAGGCAAGCGCGATCTCCAGCGCCCCGGTGAAGCAGAAGCCGTTGATCTTGACGATGACAGCCTGGGGCATGCTCTCGATGCACGTTATGACATGCCGCGCCCTGTCGTTGAGCGAGCCGCCGACATCGCCGCCCGCCGCGTCGTCCCCCAGCGCCTTGAGGTCGACCCCGGCGGAAAAAGCACGCCCGGCGCCGCTCAGCACCACCACCGAGACATCGTCGCGCTCAGCCAGCCCATCGAGACAGGCCCCGAGCTCCCCGAGCAGGGCGGGCGTCAGGGCGTTGAGCTGATCGGGCCGGTTCAACGTCACCTCGGCAACGCGCCCGGCAACGGCAAGGATCACGAGATCGTCGCTCATGAAAACGCTTCTTTCTTGCGGAAGAAAATGGTGCCCCCAGCCGGAATCGAACCGGCACGTCCTTGCGGACAACAGATTTTGAGTCTGCCGCGTCTACCAATTCCGCCACAGGGGCACGGAATGGGGGCAACGCTTATCATGGGGTCGGCGGGGCGGGCAAGCCGGTGGCGCTGCGGAGGTCCTCCTCCAGGCGGCGCAGCAGGGCGGGGTCGCGGATGCCGTCGGCGACGACCAGCCTGCCGCCGCTGGCGTCGCGGGCGACGAGGCGTTGGATCTTGGTCGAGCCCGGCCGGTTGCCGACGCGCGTGCCGACCTCCGTTTCGAAGCCGTCGAGCGCGGTTGCCGCCATGTGCTCACGGCCGGCCGGCAGGCCGAACAGGCGGGAGGATACGGCGATGCCGTCGCGGTCGGCCTGCACGTACCGGCTGCGGCCAAGGTCGCCGAGGCCGGCCAGCAGAAGCAGCAGGCCGAGCAGGCCGAAGACCACGGCCATGGCGCTCGGCACCAGCGCCAGCAAGGTGGCGAAAAGACCGCCGCCGAAGAGATCGCTGGCGAAATAGGCGAGCCCGGCGGCGGGCCCGAGCAGGATGGCACTTAGCAGCAATAGCGAGACCGTGGCGCCGAGGTTGCGCGCCGGCGCCAGGCGCAACGTTATGGCGCTTCCCGCGCCCTCCAGGGAAATGCCGCGCGGCAACGGGCTCCGCCCGCCCGCGGCAATGAGGGCCTCGTGGGACTCGGCAATGCGGGCGTGCGTCGCGGCATCGCCGCCTGCCTGCACCGGCAGCGCGAAGGTTCTGTCGAAGCCTGTGCCCGGTGCGCTGAGCCGCAGGCGCCAGTGGCAGCCGTCGCCGCTTTCCGGCAGCGTATCGGGCACGGTGAAGCGAAAACGGAGCCGCGTGCCGCCCGCGGCCGGCGCGGCCTCCGGCAGGCCGTCCCGGTCCCAGAGCACGGTCTCGCGATCGGCGCTGTCGTGGCGCTCCTCGATGTGCAAACAGGCCAGGGCCACGCGAAAATCCCGACCCGGCCCATAACGCAATCGCACGTCCACCTGCCCGCCGACATCGCCGCCGAGCGCGCCGGGAAAGGGGTCCATGACCAGGGCCAGGCGGCCGAAGCGCCGCCAGGCCAGCCGGCGCCGCGCCAGGGCCGCAGCGAACCCCAGCGCCGTGGCGGGAAAGACAAGGCCGACCAGGGCGAGGTCGCTGCCGCCTTCCAGCTCCTCAGGCAAGAAGATGGCGATGGGAAGGCTGGCAAGCGTTGACACCAGCAGCCCCAACGCCAGCTGCCGCATATCCGCGACCGCGGTCGAGGCGATGCGGTTCTCGCCGAGATCCGCTTCCTGCTCATCGCCAGTCATCTGCCGATGGTAGCATTGCTGCGCGGCCCGCGCCTCAGGGCGCTTCCTGCGGCGCCCGGTTCAGCGCGGAAACCCTGTGCGTTGCCGCGTTCGCGGGCTATGGTGCCGCCATGATGACCCGTTGCATGTTCCTCATTCTTGCCGTGTTCGCCCTCGCCGTGCCGGCACTGGCGGAGCCCGAGGCGCTGACCTCGGGCGAGAACCGCGGGCCGGACCTGCCGCCGGTGGGCCGCTCCCTGCTCGACTTCGTGCTGGCGGAGGAGGTCGACGGCGAATGGCGGATCACAGCGCCCTTTCCCTTCGAAGCGCTGACCGAGCGAATCGCCGCGCGCCTCGGCCCGGGCTTTCGCGAGCCCATCAAGCGCGTGCTGCACCCCATCGGCCGCTCCCTGCACCGGCACGAGGCCGAGCCCGCGTTCTTCCACTTCCCGCGCGCCGTCGGCGCGGTGGATACCGAGCCCGCGCCGGGGCCGCACGAATCCGGGCTGATGATGAAGGACCGGCTCTATCTGGGCTATCAGCCGCGCACCAATTCCGTCGAAACCATCAGCTACAACGAGGCCGCCGGGCGCTTCGAGTACCAGATCATCAGCGACTACCGCGAAGGCGGCAGCCCGCGGGTCGAGTATATCGACCGCGGCCTCTGCCTCGCCTGCCATCACAATCACGCCCTGATCTATGCCGAGCGCCCCTGGGCCGAGAGCAACACCAACATCAAGGTCGCGGCGCTGCTGCGCAGCAAGGCCGAGCGCTTCCACGGCATCGACGCCACGGTGCCCTTCGACATTCCCGAATCCTTCGACGAGGCCACCGACCGGGCCAACTGGTTCGGCGCCTACCAGGCGGTTTGGCAACAGGCCTGCGAGGCCGGCGGCGATGGCGCCGCGGCAATCGCCTGCCGGCGCGACGGGCTGGTCGCAGCGCTTCGCTATCGCCTTACGGGCGGCTATCAGCTGGGCGAGACCGGCGACGGCGCGCGCGACCGCTTCGCCGCGGCCGTGATGGCGGGCTGGCAGGCGCGATACCCGAACGGCCTTGCCATATCCGACGCCAATCTGGCCGACTACGACCCCTTCCCCGAGGCAGGCTACGGCTCGGGCCGCATGACCGGCGAGGAAGGCCTGGCCGAGCTCGCCTCCCTGGTCACCCCGGCGCTGCTGCAGTTCGACGACATCTACGAGCCGCTTTACGAGCGCCCGCCCGCCGCTGTCTGGTCGGTGGCCAAGCCCTTTGCCGGCATGCCG
>CAZKTK010000261.1:2438-5199 GCA_964555535.1 uncultured Rhodospirillaceae bacterium | reverse complement strand
CTAGTCCCTCAGGGAGTCCCGTCATGCGCGGCCTGGTCGCAGCCATAGCCACGGCGGGCGTCTTCGGCGTCACCATCGGCCTGACCATGCCCCTGCTGGCCCTGGTGCTGGAGGGGCGCGGCTATGGCGAGACGCTGATCGGCATCAACTCGGCGGCCACCTTCGTCGGCATTCTGGTGCTGAGCCCGCTGGCCTCGGGGCTGATCCGGCGTATCGGCCTGGCCCGTGCCATGCTCGGCGGGCTGCTGGTCTGTGCCCTCTGCCTGCTGCTGCTCTCCCAGCTCGACAGCTATGGCGGCTGGCTTGTGGTGCGCTTCGTCTTCGGCGGGTCGGAGGGGGTGCTGTTCGTCGCCGCCGAAACCTGGATCAACGCTGCGGTCGCCGACCGCCTGCGCAGCCGCATGACCGCCTTCTACGGCACCGCGCTCGCCCTCGGCTTCGCCGGCGGGCCGCTGCTGATCGCCACCACCGGGATCGAGGGAGTGCTACCCTTCGCCTGCGGCGCGGCGCTGACGCTGGCGGGGCTGATACCGCTTGCCATCGGCTGGGGCCAAGCGCCGCATATCGACGGTGCGCCATCCCGCGGCATCGTCGCGCTGATGCGCCTGGTGCCGGTGCCGATGGCCGCCGCGGCGCTGTTCGGGCTGTTAGACGGCGGGCTGCTGTCCCTGCTCGCGGTCTTCGGCCTTGCCATCGGGCTGGATTTCGTCGCTGCCGCCGGTCTGATCACGGTGCTGGTGCTTGGCGGCATCACCTTGCAGATCCCCATCGCCTGGCTGGCCGACCGGACGGACCGCCGACGGGTGCTCGCGGCTTGCGGCGCGGTCGGCGCGGCGGCATTGGCGGCCGTCGGGGTGTTCGAGGCACGCGGGTTTCTGCTCGATGGCCTGCTGTTCGTCATCGGCGGTATGATCGGCTGCTATTGGGTGCTCGGCATGACGCTCGTCGGCGAGCGCTTCACGAATGCCGACCTCGCCGGCGCCACGGTCGGCTTGACGATCGCCTATGGAATCGGCAGCGTCGCGGGGCCGGCCTTCGGCGGCCTCGCCATGGAGTTCTGGGGCACGAACGGGCTGATGCTGGCCCTGGCGCTGGTGACAGGCGCCTTCACGGTCTTCGCCATCGCCAGGGGGCAGCGGGTGGAATGACGGAGCTGGACGACCGACCAACTGCCGGCGCCCCGACCCTGGTGCTGTTCACGGCCACCATGTTCACCGGTGCCGCGCTGCTGTTCTGGGTCCAGCCGCTGTTCGCCAAGATGGTGCTGCCGCTGTTGGGGGGCTCGCCGCAGGTCTGGAACACGGCGCTGGTGTTCTTCCAGGCTGAGCTGCTGGCGGGCTATGCCTATGCCCATTGGCTGACCCGCGCCCTTGCCCCGCTGGCGCAGATGGGCCTGCATGCCGGGGTGCTCGCGCTCGCGGCGCTGTTCCTGCCATTGGCGGTGGCGGCAGGCTGGGAGCCGGACCCGGCGGGCGTGCCGGTGGTCTGGCTGCTGGCCCGCTCGGCGCCTCCATCGGGCTGCCGTTCTTTGCGGTCTCGGCCACGGCGCCGCTGTTGCAGCGCTGGTTCTTGCGCACCGGGCATGCTCACGCCCACGATCCGTATTTCCTGTATGGCGCCAGCAATCTCGGCAGCGTCATTGCCTTGCTCGGCTATCCGTTATTGCTCGAACCTGCGCTGTCGGGGCAGGCGCAAAGCCTGGCCTGGACGTTGGGGTATGGCCTGCTGGCGGTGCTGGTGCTGACGGCCGGAGTGCGCATGCTCGGCGGCGAACAGCAGCAGGAGGAGGCGAGCGAGGCGGTCGCTGTTACGTGGGCCCAACGCGGCAGCTGGACGCTGTATAGCGCCGTGCCCTCGGCACTGCTGCTCGGGGTTACGGCGCATATCTCCACCGATATCGCCGCGGTGCCGCTGTTGTGGGTGGTGCCGCTGACGCTCTATCTGCTGACTTTCGTCATCGTCTTCGCGCGGCGCCCGGCGATCCGCCATTCCCTTGCCGTGCGCCTGCAGCCCATCGCCATGGTGCTGCTGGTGGCGCTGTTCCTCTGGCGCAATCCGGCCATCCTGTTATTGCCGCTGCATCTGTTCGCCTTCTTCCTAACGGCGCTGATGTGCCACGGGGAGCTTGCCAAGCGACGGCCGCCTGCCGCGGCGCTGACCGAGTTCTACCTGTTCATGTCGATCGGCGGCGTGTTCGGCGGCATGTTCACCGCCCTTCTCGCGCCGCTGATTTTCAGCGGGGTCTGGGAGTATCCGATTGCCATCGCGGCGGCCTGCGCGCTCTTGCCCGTGACCAGACGCGCCATCGCGGCCGGCGATGCGGTCTTCGCCGTCGCCGCCTTCGCGCCGCTGCTTGCCTTGGGTGAGGTGGCGCCGGACTGGTTCGATCTCGACGCCATGGTGGCGGGCGCCTTTGCCATCCCCGTCCTCGCCTTGCTGAGCTATCCGCGCTGGCAGCGCCCGCTCGGCTTCGCCCTGTCGGTCGGCGCCATCCTTGCCGGTGCGCTGCTCACCTTTGTGCCCGAATCGACTCTCTTCCGCGGCCGCAGCTTCTTCGGCGTCTACCGCGTTGCCGAAACCGCCGACGGTCAGTTCCGCATGCTCTACCATGGCCCAACCTTGCATGGCGGCCAACGCCTGCTGCCCGGCCCGAAATACGGCCCCATCGCCTACTACACCCATCGCAGCCCGGCCGCCGAGGTCATCCGGAAGGCACAGGCCTATGCCGATGCCAGCCGCATGGGCCTGATCGGGCTCGGCG
>CAZKTK010000261.1:0-2338 GCA_964555535.1 uncultured Rhodospirillaceae bacterium | reverse complement strand
CTCGGCGACGCCCGCCTGACGCTCGCGCGCGAGCCCGACGCGGCCTTCCAGGTGCTGGTGGTCGACGCCTTCAGCTCCGACTCGATCCCCATGCACCTGCTTACCACCGAGGCCATAGCGCTCTATTTCGACAAGCTCAGCGAAGACGGGGTGCTGGTGATGCACATATCCAACCAGTTCCTAGACCTGCGCCCGGTGGTCTCGCGCATTGCCGAAACGCTTGGCCTGGTCGGCAGGATCGGGCTCAGCGACGGCGGCACGGAAGAGGACGGCCTCTACGGCGATTTGGCGTCCCTGTGGATTGCCCTGGCGCGGGACGACGCCACGCTCGAGCGCCTCGACCTCAGCGATCGCTGGTGGGCGCTGCCGCCTGCCGACGGCGAGCCGGCCTGGACCGACGACCACTCCAACATCCTCGAGGTTGTCCGCTGGGGCGGCCTCGACGTAGCGACGGAGCGATGACGGGTCAGCCGGCGCTGCGAAGGATCGCCATGACAGCCACCGCGGCTACCGCTGCAACGACAACCCCGCCGAGCGCCAGGAACAGCAGCTTGGCCCTGACGTGTCGCGTCTCGAAGCGAATGCGGACGTCCTCGTCGGGGGTGACATAAATCGCGTAACGGCTGTCCCACATGCTCTTGTCGAACACGTTCTCGGCCGCCAGCGCGTGGGGCGAGGGGGGTTTTCGGAAGAGCCAGCGCGAGCCTTGCACCTCGACGGTGCCCGACAAGCTGCCGCCCTCGGCAACGGGCTCGGCCGTGAACCCTACTTTTTGCGGAATGCTGTCGAACAGCATGTGCAACACACGCTGCCGCTCGCCCTTCGCCACCACCAGCTCACGCATAGTGCCCCCCCGGAACACGGGAATGGAGCGGGCGATGGGGATCGAACCCACGACATTCAGCTTGGGAAGCTGACGCTCTACCACTGAGCTACGCCCGCTAAGCGGTGGGAAAGCTAGCGTTTCTGCCGATTTTCGGCAAGGACGGATTCTGCGAAACGTGCTGAAATGGGCTGAATTCTGCACAAATCGGCAACAAAGTGGTGCAAGAGTGGTGGCACTCATGGCGTCGTTACGTTCCCGTTCCTGGCGCAATTCAGCACGGAGCGCAGCGCTGACAAAGGCTCTTGCAATAGCGCTGATAGAGCACTACCTCTGCGAGATGAGCGGGATAAAACCGACACGGACCGGCGAAAGCGAAGGCGGAGCCGAGTCCGCCGCTGACGGCAGCGCCGCAGCACGGGCGGTCGCAGAATCAGGTAAGGCTTTACAGGCGGTGGCGCCCGCCATCAATGGCGCCGTTGAGTTCTGCGTGGATGTACTCGGCATCCCGCGGCATGCCCTGCGACTCGGTGGTGAATTCATTGCAGTGTGGGGAGACCACCAAATCGAGAGGCTATGAGAGGATCTCGCCGCTCAGCGTGAGGCACGAGGGATAGCCAACCCCAAGCCGATCGACGCGACGCTGGCACTTAAGTCACTGCCGGCGGCAATCATCGAACCCGACAAGTCACTGCACGAGCGATGGATCAACTTGCTCGTGAACGCCACAGACCCGAATTTCACGGGCGAGGTCGACCGTGATTTTGGCACATTGCTTTCTGAGCTGGAGCCGCGCGACGCGCTGGTTCTGGACACGATCCAGAAAGTTTACGGCAGCTTCATGTACACCCCCGCCAGCAGCTTTCTGCCGCTGGACGACGAAGGGAGTGGTAGGGTCACGATCCATCCTTCAGGGAATCAGGCGCAAGGGTGGGCGGTTTGCAAGCGATTGGGCATCGAAGTCGAGGAGTGGAACATCTCGGCCCAGCGGCTCAACCGCCTCGGCCTGATTTGCCCCGGCGTGATGGAGACTAAAATCCAGCTACCCGGCGGCGATAACGTATCCGCCATAATACGCGCCGTTGGAGGCCCATTGTCTTCCGGCAGACTGGCGAACTTATCTATCCCGACCCTTGACCTCTCCTTCGTTCAAATTACGGACTATGGTAAGGCCTTTCAACGGGCGGTCTCAGACGCTTCGGTCGACGCCAGCGACGATCCGGCCTCCGGCTGAGCGTCTCACTCGAGGCAGTGGCGCTCCAAGGTGGTGTTGTCGTGGGCGATCTCCTCGGCCGCGCTGCAGGTGAGAATATCGTGCAGCAGGGCGCGAGCTGACCGGCGGGCGAGTTTACCACTTCCTGGGTCGTGTTCGGGCGCTAGCCGGTGCGAAGTTCATGCGTCGGCTGCAAGGCCATGGAAAAGCGCAAGAATCTTTGGCCCAAAAATAAGTATAGAAAATACAAAACCACCAGCAACCAGAGAACAAGACGCAAATTTGATCGCAAGATTAATAGT
>CAZKTK010000260.1:0-5214 GCA_964555535.1 uncultured Rhodospirillaceae bacterium | reverse complement strand
TTCGGCTTCCGGCACCGCCGCCGCCGCATCGTAACTCGCCTCGATCCTGACCCAGGTCTCCTCGCCCGCCTTGTGCAACGTGAAGACCACGGTCTGACCATCGAAGGTGTCGTATCGCGTCACGATGGGTCCTTCATCGGGCTCCGGCATCTCGGATGCCCCGGCAACGTCGTCGAAGCGCATCACCGTGACCGAGCGGACCATATTCTCGATAACCTTAGGCGAAGCGAACTCGGCACCTTCGGGCATTTCGGCGAGCACGAAATTCATGTCGTCGGGGGTCTCCCGCGACAGGTTGATCACCTGGCCGTCGGGGTGCTCCATACGGACGCTGCGCACCCGTTCCATGGGCAGCCGCAGAAGCAAGGTCTCCACCCAATCCGATGGCTTACTGCCGGGATCCAATTCGCTGCGGACCAGCCAAGTCTGATCGTCATCGGCGCGGCGCATATAGCGTTGATCGTTCGCGTTGCGCGCGGCATTGCCGACCATCAACTCGGCCAGCGCGCCGCCATCCGCAGCCTGTACACTGACCTTGGTGGCGCCGCCCTCTGCGGCGTCCGGCGCGGCGAGGCCGAGCTTGCTGTGGCGCTCTGGATTCGCCGTCTTGGCCTCGATCGCCGCCAATTCCGTCATTTGCAGCAGCATTTCGCGCACCAGCTCGCCGCGGGCCGGGTAGTCCGCCTTGTCGGCGACAAACCAGTCCTGCCCGTCTCGCGTCAGGCGGAACGACCCCTCTGCGGTGGTCAGCTCCACAGTGGAAACATCGTTGATGCGCGCGGCGAGGTCCGGAAAGATCGCCGTCTCGACAGCAACGCGCTCGACAGCGGATTCCCTCGTCGAAACGGCAATCACCGCACCGATGACCGCCACCGCGGTAAGGCTTGCCAGGATCAGGAGACTACGATTCTTCATGATGCTTCCGTCGGATGGCGCTGTGTTTCAGGGACGGCCAAACGCTCAGCCCATGGCATGGGCGCGGCGGCGGCGTTGGCGGCGAACCCATGATACCAGGATCGCTATGCCGCCGATAAGCAGAGGCACCAGGCCGATATTGAGGAATGCCAGCCGCGAGCCCAGGCCCTCGATATCCTTGCGCAGCGCCAGCTGCACATCGCGCAGCTCCTTGCGGGTGGCGACCAGCTCGCTGCGGAACTCGGCAATGGCCTGGGTCTGCTCCGCGCTGAGGATCACATTGCCGCCCTGATTTTCTCCGCTTTGCATGTTTGCCAGCTTGGCCTCGGTCTCGGCGATGCGGGCTTCGAGAACCTGCTCGGTCTCGCGGAACTGGTCCTCGGCCTGGCGCTGCAGTTCCTGCACCACCTCGAACGGCCGCGAGGCGGCGCCGCGGCTGCGCAGGGCGATCAGCTCACTCGAGCCGGCGAAGACGTCGATGGCGTTGACCACGAAAGCGCCGTTGTCGGCCGCCGGCACCGCATAGTTCTGGCCGGAGAATTGCTGCACGCGCACCCAGCTGCGGTCGTGAAGAAGATCGGAATCGGCAACCACGATCACGTTGATGCCGCCTTGCGCCTCATTGATGTGTTCGCGCCCGGTGTTGACACCGTCTGTGGGCCTGCCCTCGGGGAAAGCGCTGTTGGCGGGTCCGGCAATGCGCGCTGCCAGGGTGTATTGCTCGCCGCTGGCGACAAAGTTGGCGAGCAGGTCTTCCGGATTGGGCACGAACTGGATCTGCACGCGCTGGAACAGCATGGCCATTTCGGACGAGGTCAGCAGCGGCACGAATTCCGTCGTCGCCCCTTCGATCTGGCTGAAGGCACCGGCGCTCGCCAGGTTCATCAGCGTCAGGCGGTTGGTGACCATCTCGTCGCGATTGACGAAGCGCTCATCGAGAGCGAGCCAGGCGATGTAATCGATGGCCTGAGGCCGGTCGGGCGGGCCGGTGCGCACGCGCCGCGCCGCCTCGCGGTCGCCGACCACCATGCCAGGCGCCAGCTCCACGCCCCACGCCTTGAACATTTCGGGCAGGTTAGAGTTGTGCAGGCGGATCGGATTGGAGGGATCGGGCGCGCCCGCCGAGGCTTCCGAATGGGGATCGACGAAGATCATCGCCTTACCGCCCGCCATCACGTACTGATCGATGGCGTAGCGCGTCGTGTTCGGCAGTTCCTGCGGATGCACCACCAAGAGCACGTCGACCTCATCGGGTACGGATATGACTTCGGTGCCGAGATCGTCGAGCTTGAACAGCTGGCTGATCTGCTGCGCCACCGCCCAGGGCTGAGTGAATTGGCCTGTGGCCTGATCGACGCCACCCGCCATCGGCAGTTTGCTGATCAGCCCGACCACTTTCTGTTTCGGGTTGGCCAGATTGTAGAAGGCGCGGGTCAGATCGTATTCGAGGAACGGCTCACGCTGGTCCTGGAAGAAGGGAATGATCTCCGCGTCATCGGTGGTGTTGGTCGCCGCCAAACCGAAGTAGAGACGATCGCCCGTGGTATTCAGCGGCACGCCCTGCAGGCCGAAACCGACCGCCTCGTCCTCGGTGTCGGAAAACGGCTCCGGGTCGATCACCTGCAAGGTGATGGCGCCATTGGATACGGCGGCATAGGTCTCGAGCAGCTCCTGCACACGCCGGGCATATTGGCTTATGGAGGGAACCGCGCTCGCCAAGCTGTCGCTGAAGAAGAAGCGCACCGTGATCGGCTCGTCGAGGCCACCTATGACCGTGCGCGTGCCGTCGGAGAGCGTGTAGAGCCCCTCGGCCGTGAGGTCGACCCGCGCCCCGCGCAGCACCGTTTGGCTGAGCACGTTGAGCGCCACGAAGAGAATCGCGGCAACCAAGACCGCTCCCCATGCGGATATCCGCCGCGCCGAAGTCATGAGCCGTGCCCTCTCTCAATACAAGCAACCATGACCATCACGCCCCCTTGGTGTTGTCGACGACAACCACATTGGCGAACAGCCAGACGGCGATCAGGGATACGAAGTAGACGATGTGGCGCAGGTCGATCACGCCCCGCATCATGTCGTTGAAGTTGCCCAGGAAGCTGAACGACGCGATGGTCTCGATAAGGGCCTGCGGCGCCCAGCCGGCGAAGAAGTCGAGCACGAAAGGCAGGCCGCTGACGGTGAACAGGAAGCAGACCACCACGGAGACCACGAAAGCGATCACCTGGTTCTTGGTCATGGCCGAAATGCAGGACGAGATGGCGAGAAAACCGCCCGCCATCAGCAGACTGGCAAAGTAGCTGGCGATGATCAGCCCGTTGTCCGGCTGGCCGAGATAGTTGACCGTGATCCAGATCGGAAAGGTCAACGCCAGGGCGATCGCGGCAAAGGCCCAGGCCGCGAAGAACTTGCCGAGCACGGCTTGGGTCACCGACACCGGCAAGGTCATCAGCAGCTCAAGCGTTCCGGTGCGTCGCTCCTCGGCCCACAACCGCATGCCAAGCGCCGGCACCAGGAACAGATAGAGCCACGGATGCCAGCTGAAGAAGGGCTGCAAATCCGCCTGGCCGCGATTGTAGAAATCGCCCAGGTAGAAGGTGAACATGCCATTCAGAAGCAGGAAGATGACGATGAAGACGTAGGCGACCGGGGTGGCGAAATAGCCCCCCAGTTCACGCCTGAATATGCCGATGACTGTGCTCATCCTAAGGCAGCTCCCGCCTATTTGGCACCGGCGGTCGAGCCGGTGGTAACGTTGCGGAATACCTCTTCGAGACGGCCGCTCTCGACCCACATCTGGTCGACCTCCCAGCCGGAACTGCTGACGTGGCGGCTAACCTCGGCGATGATCGCTGCGGACGCTTCCGGAAACAGCGTGCACCGGGTCACCCCAGTTTCTGCGTCGCCGAGCGCCACTTCCGCGACACCGGCGATGGCCGCCAGGCTGCTTTGCGCCTCCGGCGGCGCAACGCCCCGCAGGGTCAGCGTGACGGCATTGTGGTAGCGCGAGCGCGCGGCCAGCTCGACGGGCGTGCCGTCGGCAACGAGCTTGCCGCGGCTGATGATCACGGCGCGCGAGCAGACCGCGTCCACCTCTTCCAGAATATGGGTCGAGATGATGATGGCCTTGTCCTGCGCCATCTCGCCGATGAGGCTGCGAACCTCGTGTTTCTGGTTGGGGTCCAGCCCATCGGTGGGCTCGTCGAGGATCAGGACTTCGGGGTCGTGCAGCAGCGCCTGGGCCAAGCCGACGCGGCGCTTGTAGCCCTTCGAAAGGGTATCCATGGGCTGGTCGAACACGCTCTCGATACCGAGCCGCGAGACCGCCCAGTCGGTGCGCTCCCGGGCCTTGGAGGCGCTCATGCGGCGCACCGAGGCAACGAAATCGAGCAGCGCCCGCGGCGTCATGTCGCCATAGAGCGGCGCGCCTTCCGGCAGATACCCGATGGCGGCCTTGGCGGCGATGTCGTCGCCCGTCACGTCGTGCCCGCAAACGCCCACGCGACCGCTGTCAGGAGTCAGGTAGCCGGTGATCATGCGCATTGTCGTGGTCTTGCCGGCGCCGTTCGGCCCGAGGAAACCCAACACCTCGCCCCGATCGACGGCAAAACTCACATTATCGACGGCCAGCAAGTCGCCGAAGCGTTTGCTGAGGCCTTCGATTTCGATCAGAGCCGTCACGGTCACCTCCCCTGACATGCTAAAAAAGGAACCCGCACTGCCGCATTTGCGATCCGTGCAGGCCCAACGCGGGGTGAATAGGTAGAAAAACATCGCAAAGGATTCAAGGGAATATCATATTAGTTTTCGGGAACCGCTCGAAATTCCCGATTGCAGGCAATAGACTTCGCCTGCCTGCAACACCGGCAACCAACGGCACAGGAACCGTTTTCAGTTATGGACGAAGCAAGCAACACACTCGGTTACGTGACCTCCGTTGGTGGTGCACAAGTCAACGTTGCGCTATCGGGCTTCCACACCCAAAGCAGCCACGACGGAAATCTTGGTGCTAGCGATCTCGAAGATGGCGAAGCGGTGCGCATTGGCGAGCTGGTAAAGCTGAGGACACCGGTTTCCACGATTTTCGGCGTCGTGACTAAGCTTGCCACCGAAGTTGAACCCGGCCCGAGCGGCCCGGTCGAGCGCAACATTGCCGAAGTCGATTTGATGGGCGAAGTTCTCGACGCCTCGGTGGAGGCAGGGCGCATTCATTTCGAGCGCGGCGTCTCCATCATGCCGACCCTCGGCCTGCCGCTGACGCTGGCGGCAACCGGCGATGTCGCCATGGTCTATGCCCAACCC
>CAZKTK010000259.1:0-5217 GCA_964555535.1 uncultured Rhodospirillaceae bacterium | reverse complement strand
CGGGGCGGCCCCGCCGCCGGCCGGGGGGGGGGGCCGGGCCCGCGTCCGCCCTCGTCGCTCTCTCTCTCTCTCTCTCTCTCCCTCCCCCTTCCGGCGGGGAAACCGTACGTACAGTACGGTGAAAAGGCTCGGTCTCCTCCGCAGACGCCGATTGTACGCGCGCCTGCGGCCACGACCGTCTCGACCGTTTCTCGTGCGACGACATCACCACGTGGCAGCGCGAGATGGCCGAGCTTTCCGGCGTTTCGTTTGGCGGAGTGGGGAAATCAGGCGTGTGAACATTTTCACGCCGGGGGTGTGAGACGCTTCGCTGCGCGGCGACTGAAAATCGGCGAAGCTCTGTTCATCAAAGGACGCCACCCCGCTCCTGAACCCTGATGAAACGAAAGAGACATACCATGACCGCCTCCCGCATCGCCCTCGCCGCCGCCGCCGCCGTGATCTTCACCAGCGCCGTCCAGGCACAGCCCGTCACCGACGTCTACGCCAATGCCGTCACCACGCCGGCCGCCGGCACCGCGACCCACGCGGTACAGGTCGCCGAAGCGCCGCTTCCGGGTCGCGCCAACGCCAACGTTCCCGCCGGCGATGCCGCGTTCGGCACCACCACCGATCGCCCCTTCGTGGTCGCCGCGCCTGAGACCGGCCGTGGCCGCACCGACGCCATCGGCAGCTATCTCGACTTCGGCAGCTGACCTCCCACGCCACACACCGAGTCGATCGGAGCCGGCCTTCCTCCCTGGGCCGGCTCTTTTCTTTTGCCCATGACAAATAAAGCGCGGAAGCGGGTGTGAACCGCTTCACAGCGGATTTAGCGAAAATTTGCCAGACTTTATTCATCGAAGGACGCCACCCCGCGCCCGAACTCAGAGGTTCCGAGAGACAGACGATGTACGCTCCCCGCTTCTATCTCCTCGCCGTCGCACTTGTCTTGGTTGGTGCCATCGCCAGCACCAGCGAAGCGCTGCCCGTGACGAACTCCTACGAGAGCGCTCTCGAATCCGAGCACTGACCTCCGCACCACACACATCGAGACGAACGGAGCCGGTCCCCCTCCCAGGACCGGCTCTTTCGCTTCTACATGTGTATCGTCTTGCCGAAGGCGGCCAGCGAGGCGGCTTCCATGACGCCTTCGCTCAAGGTGGGGTGGGCGTGGCAGATGCGGGCGATGTCTTCCGAGGAGCCGCCGAATTCCATCACCGCCGCCGCTTCGGCGACCAGCGAGCCGGCATCGGCCGACATGATGTGGACGCCGAGCACGCGGTCGGTCTCCGCATCGGCCAGCACCTTGGCGACGCCTGCCGTCTGGCCGATGGTCTTGGCGCGGCTGTTGGCGGTAAAGGGGAAGTTGCCCTTCTTGAAGGCAATGCCTGCCTCCGTCAGCTCCTGCTCGCTGCGCCCCACCCAGGCGACCTCCGGCTGGGTGTAGACCACGGCGGGGATGACGTCGCGGTTCACCATGCCATGGCCGCCGGCGATGGTCTCGGCCACGGCGATGCCCTCGAAGGACGCCTTGTGGGCCAGCATCGGCCCGGCGATGACATCGCCGATGGCATAGACACCGGCGAGGTTGGTGCGGAAGCGGTCGTCGACCACCACCATGCCGCGGGCGTCTTGCGCCACACCAGCCGCGTCTAGGCCGAGGCCGTCGGCAAAGGGCCGCCGGCCGACGGCGACCAACACCACATCGGCCTTCATGGTCTCGGCTTCGCCGCCGCCGGCCGCGGGTTCGAGGGTCAGGGTAACGCCACGGCTCGTCGCTTTGGCTGCCGCGACTTTCGTGGACAGCTTGAACTTGAAGCCCTGTTTCGAGAGCTCGCGGCGGAACAGCTTGGCGAGATCGTCGTCCATGGTCGGCACGATGCGGTCGAGAAACTCCACCACCGTGACCTCCGCGCCGAGCCGGCGCCAGACCGAGCCGAGCTCGAGGCCGATATAGCCGCCGCCGACCACCACCAGATGCTTGGGCACCTTGGCGAGCGACAGCGCGCCGGTGGACGAGACGATTCGTTTTTCGTCGACCGGCACATCGGGCAGCTCGCTCGGCACCGAGCCGGTGGCGATGATGACGTTCTTGGTGCTGAGCTCGCGCGTACCGCCATCCGCCAGCGCCACCGCGACCTTATCAGCGGCCAGCAGCTTGGCCTCGCCATGCACCGCTTCGACCTTATTCTTCTTGAACAGGAAGGCGATGCCGGCGGTAAAGCCGTCGACCACCTTCTCCTTGTTGGCGAGCATGGCCTTGAGGTCGAGCTCCAGCTTGCCGACCTTGATGCCGTGCGCGGCAAATTCGTTGGCCGCCTCGGCATAGCGCTCCGACCAGTGCAGCAGGGTCTTGGACGGTATGCAGCCGACATTGAGGCAGGTGCCGCCGAGGGCCTCGCGCGCCTCCACGCAGGCCACCTTGAGCCCGGCCTGGGCGGCAGCGATGGCGGCGACGTAACCGCCGGGCCCGCCGCCGATCACCACAACATCAAATGCGTCGGCCATTGTTCCCTCCCAAGAACTTTCGAGTCAGACGTCGAGCAGCAGGCGGCGCGGATCCTCGATGGCATCCTTCATGCGCACCAGGAAGGTCACCGCCTCGCGGCCGTCGATGATGCGATGGTCGTAGGACAGCGCCAGATACATCATCGAGCGCGCCTCCACCGAATCGCCCACCACCATCGGCCGTTTCTGGATCTTGTGCATGCCGAGAATGGCCGATTGCGGCGGATTGAGGATCGGCATCGACAACAGCGAGCCGAACACGCCGCCGTTGGAGATGGTGAAGGTGCCGCCGGCCATGTCGCCGGGGCCGAGCTTGCCGTCGCGCGCCTTGGCGCCGTAGGCGGCGATGCCGCCCTCGATCTCGGCGAAGCTCATGCGGTCCGCGTCGCGCAGCACCGGCACCACCAGGCCCTGGGGCGCGGCAACGGCGACGCCGACATTGTAGAAGTCCTTGTAGACGATATCGTCGCCGTCGATCTCGGCATTGACCGCGGGCTGCTCCTTGAGGGCTGCGACCGCCGCCTTGACGAAGAACGACATGAAGCCGAGGCGCGCGCCGTGGCGCTTCTCGAAGTCGTCGCGATATTCGGCGCGCAAGGCCATGACCGCGGTCATGTCCACCTCGTTGAAGGTGGTGAGCATGGCGGCGGTGTTCTGCGCATGCTTGAGGCGCTCGGCGATGCGCCGGCGCAGGCGGCTCATGGGCTCGCGGCGCTCCCGCTGGGCGCCGGGTGCGGGCGCTTCCACCGCAGGTGCCGGGACAGGTGCAGGTGCGGGCGCAGCCGCCGGGGCAGGGGCCGCCGGGGCGTTGCCGAGCGCCGCCAGCACGTCGCCTTTGAGCACACGGCCGTCCTTGCCGGTGCCTTGCACGCGGCTGACGTCGATGCCGCTGTCGGCCACCAGGCGGCGGACCGCCGGCGACAGGGCCTGGGACTGTGGCTGTGCCTGAACGGGCGCGGCTGCCGTGGTCTCGATGGCCGGCGCGGGTTCGGGCGCTGCCGCGGCGGCCTCGTCGGCGCCGTTGCCGGCGCTGGCGGCGGGCGCTTCGCCCTCCTCGATCAGGCCGAGGATGGCGCCGACATCGACGTTCTCGTCCTCGCCTGCGACGATCTCCTTGAGCACGCCGGCCACCTCGGCCGTGACCTCCAGATTGACCTTGTCCGTCTCCAACTCGACGATCACCTCGTCGCGCGCAACCGCATCGCCTGCGCTTTTGAACCACTTGGCGACGGTCGCTTCGGTGACCGATTCGCCAAGCGTCGGAACGGTGATCTCTATGGTCATTTCCGTTTCGCTCCCCGTCCGCGGCGGGAGTCTCCGGCCCGCCGTTGCTTATGTTCTAGGGCTTCGTTGACAAGCTTCGCCTGCTCGCGGTTGTGGCCGCGAATGATGCCGACGGCCGTCGATGCCGATTCCGGCCGGCCGGCGAAGCTCGGCCTCTCGGCGGTCACTTTCAGCCGGCCGAGCAAGTCCTCGATACGCGGTGCGACGAAGGTCCAGGCGCCCATGTTCTTGGGCTCCTCCTGGCACCACACCACTTCGGCCTTGGGATATTTTTCGAGCTCTTCCGCCAGGGCCTCCTCGGGGAAGGGCGCGATCTGCTCCAGCCGCAGGATGGCGATGTCGCGGATCTCGCGGGATTCGCGCTCCTCCAGCAGATCGAAATAGACCTTGCCCGAGCACAGCACGACCCGCTTGACCTTGCTGCGCGCCACCAGGCGCTCGCTCTCGCCGATAACCCGGTGGAAGCTCGAGCCCGGCCCCATCTCCGCCAATGGCGACACCGCGCGCTTGTGGCGCAGCAGCGATTTCGGCGTCATGACGATCAGGGGCTTGCGGAACTTGCGGTGGATCTGGCGCCTGAGCGCATGGAAATAGTTGGCCGGTGCGGTGCAGTTGATGACCTGGATATTGTCCTCGCCATAGAGCTGCAGGAAGCGCTCCAGGCGCGCCGAGCTGTGTTCCGGCCCCTGGCCCTCATAGCCGTGCGGCAGCAGCAGCACGAGGCCCGACATGCGCAGCCACTTGCTTTCGCCCGCGGCGATGAACTGATCGATGATCACCTGGGCGCCATTGGCGAAATCGCCGAACTGGGCCTCCCACAGGGTGAGCGTGTTGGGATCGGCCAGGCTGTAGCCGTATTCGAAGCCGAGGACGGCCGCTTCCGAGAGCATGCTGTCGGTGACTTCGTAATGGGCCTGTTCGTCGGCGAGGTGATTGAGCGGGATGCTGCGGCGGGACTCGACTTTCTGGTCGACCAGCACGGAATGGCGCTGGGAGAAGGTGCCGCGGGCCGAATCCTGGCCGCTCAGGCGGACATCGTAGCCCTCCAGCAGCAGGCTGCCGAAGGCCAGCGCCTCGGCGGTCGCCCAGTCGATGCCTTCGCCGGTTTCGATGCAGTTGCGCCTCTGGTCGAGGAAGCGTCCGATTTTGCGGTGCAGGTTGAAGGGCTCCTCGGGGCGCGCCGAAAGATGCAGGCCAAGTTCGCGCAGGGTGTCCATCTTGACCGCGGTCTTGCCGCGGCGGTCGCCTGCGGTCGCCTGTTCCAGCCCGGCCCACATGCCCTCCAGCCAGTCGGCCTTGGTCGGCTTGTAGGACTTGCCGCTCTCGAAGGCTTCCTCCAGCTCGTCGTTGAAGGCGGTGCGCCGGGCCTCCGCCTCCTTCGGCGTCAGCACGCCCTCGCTGATCAAGCGCTCCGCATAGAGCTGGCGCACGGTCGGCAGCTCG
>CAZKTK010000258.1:0-5228 GCA_964555535.1 uncultured Rhodospirillaceae bacterium | reverse complement strand
AAGGCCGGTTATGCACTAACAATCGCCATGGACCAGTCGATGGGGGCTGATCAAGTCCATAGTGCACTGTGGCCCGGTTCCGCTAGCCCGGTAACCAC
Source organism: uncultured Rhodospirillaceae bacterium (assembly GCA_964555535.1). Lineage (GTDB taxonomy): Bacteria > Pseudomonadota > Alphaproteobacteria > UBA7887 > UBA7887 > UBA7887. The sequence goes on along the minus strand of CAZKTK010000258.1, from coordinate 5,130 downwards.
TGTGGCATCGCTATTGTGGTGGCCGTTCGGGTGGCATACGGGCTCGCTGCTGAAGGAGCGTACAAGGTCGCAATCCTGGCCGGTAATGGCAGTCAGACCGTGGCCATTAATTGACTTACCCGTAATCGCCAGCGTGGCGCCATCCAGGGCGACCCTCGCTAATGTGGCCGTAGGTTCAGCACCGCAAGCGCTGAGCAAAAATGTGGCAAGCAAAGCTAAATATCGATGGCGCGCCATACTTATCTACACACTACATTGCCTGATAGCGCGCCTTGGCGCCTCGCTCAATAGCTGCTGCCGTCAGTCTATCCAGGCCCAACCTATGGCGCAGGAGCTCCAGAAGTCTGGCCTCTTCTTGGGCAACAGCGGCATCAGCAGCTGCAATATCACAGGCGAGGGCGTAGGCAGTCTCGCCGAGTCGAGCTGGCAAGGCGCTGGCAAGGCGCTGGCAATCAGATTTAGCACAGTCTCCAAGCCATCAACCCCACCGAGAACGTCGGCGCAGGCCTCCGCTTCTGCGGCCAATCGCCCATCGTCATACCCTGCAAACGCCGGCAATGTGCGCACGCTATCGCCAATACCGCCAAGCTCGGCATCGGTCATTTCTCCATCTGCGGCCGACATCAGTACCATAGTATAAATCAGGGCCGTATCCGGTTGCAGCATTGCTACCTCGTGCAAGTCCAAGGACATGCGGGCTTATTCTTGTCTAGTGTGTCCGGTCACCCCGTTGCCGGTCACGGGCGTCAGAAACAATTTAGTGATCTTGACGGCTTCGGCAAGCCCGACCCGGCTCGCGACCACGCCTGCCGGGAAGGCTGACATGAGGCGGCTTGGCGTTGCGGCATCAAGCAAAACGAACACTCCGAGATCGTCACCACGGCGCAGCAATCGGCCATAGGCCTGTCTGAGGCGCATGCGCACGATACGATCGTCGTAGGCGCGATTGCCAAAGTGCAACCTACGTGCCTTGTGCAAAATGTTTGGGCGAGGCCAGGGAACTCGGTCAAAGACGATTAATCGCAAGGAATCCCCCGGGACGTCCACGCCGTCGCGTAGGGCGTCTGTCCCTAACAGACAGGCGTGACGCTCTGCCCGAAATATATCTACCAATGTTGAGGTGTCCATAGCGTCGACGTGTTGAGCAAGCAACGTTAGACCGGCTTTCTCCAGTGGCCCAATCATACGTTGATGGACTTGGCGTAGCCGCCAGATCGCAGTGAATAGGCCGAGTGCGCCGCCGCCCGCCGCGTTGAACAGGGCGCGATAGGCAGCGGCAACCTGTGCCGGGTCGTCGCGATTGACGTCGTTTACCAGCAGCACGCGGGTGCGCCCGGCATAGTCGAAAGGAGAGGCGACGGCGGCGCGAAACGGCGCCTCCTCCAAATGGCTGGCGCCGGTCGAGACCGTGGCCGCCTGCCAGTCCGCTTCCTCGTCGCCGCTGCGGTCGCGCAGGGTTGCCGAGGTGATGAGGCTGCCATGAGCCCGCTTTAGGACGGCCTGGGAAAAGGGCTCACCGGGGTCGATCCAATGCCGGCGCATTCCGACATCCCGGATGTGGCCGTCGCGGCGCTCGACGGCAAACCAGTCCACGAAGGCTTCCGGCGCGTCGCCGGACAGCGATTTGAGCATGGCCCGCCAGGGCGCGATCAGATCCTGGCGCCGTCGTCGCAGAGATGTCGCCGTGGCTTCCAGGCGAATGCGAAGGCTGGTGTCGAGGCTGTCCGCCTCGTTGTCCAAGCGGGTGGAAAACGCCTTCTGCAGCAATTCCATCGCCGTCGCTAGGGAGGCCAAGGCCTGTTCGAGAGCCTCGCCTGCTTCTATGAGGCCCCCGACGGGCGGCCTTGCATCCGATTCCAGGCTGTAGCCTCCCGGGTTGGCGGAGGTGCGGGCCCGGACCTGGGTGTGAACGGAGGCGAGAAAGGCCTCGGTCGGGCCCTGCGGCTCGCCATCGGCTATGCGCCGTAGCCAGCCGTCCTCGGGAAGCACGCGGGCCGCGGCCAGGACCCGGGTCAGGGCATCGGCGGCCTCGTCATATCCCTCCACCAGATCGCCGGCCCGCCGTGCCAGGCCGCGCCGGGTGGTTTCCGCGCCACGCAACCAGCGCCGCAGTTCGCGTGTCTCCAGGCCTGACAAGTGTGCCGCGAAGGCGCTGTCGGCGGCGTCGAATAGGTGATGCCCCTCGTCTAGCACATAGCGCGGCTCGGCCTCGCCGCCGGCGGCCAGCGCCATGACCAGGGCATGGTTGGCAATGACGAGATCGGCGTGCTGGGCCTTGCGTGCGGAACGCTCGATGAAGCACTTGCGCCAGTGGGCGCAGGCGGAATAGACGCATTCGCCGCGGCGGTCTGTGAGGCGGCCGGCGCCACGCACCAACTCGCCCAGCCAGCCTGGAAAGTCGCCGCCGGCCATGTCGCCGTCGCGGCTGCGCCCGGCCCAGCGCGCGATCAGGCCCAGGCTGACACCGCCGCCACCGATGCCGGGCAGGGTGGGCGCCGCGCCGCGCTCGACCGCATCGCTGAAATTCAGCAGGCAGAAATAGTTCTCCCGACCCTTGCGGACGACGACCTTGGCCGCCTTAGTCTCGGCATCTGGGTAGAGACGATCGAGTTCCCGATCGATCTGGCGCTGCAGATTCTTGGTGTAGGTGGACAGCCACACGGTGCCGTCATTCTTATCGGCCCAGACGCTTGCTGGCGCGATGTAGCCAAGCGTCTTGCCGACACCGGTACCGGCCTCGGCCAGTACCACGCGCGGGGCATCCTCGTTGTCGCGCGGGCGGAAGGCGAAGGTGACGGCAGAGGCATAATCGGCCTGTTGCGGGCGTGCTTCGGCGCCAGGGCCAAGTAATGCCGCCAGGCGGGCGCGAGCCTCGTCCGGCTCCACCGGATAGGCCCCTGGCGGTGGCTCCGGCGCCATATCGCTCCATTCTGCTATGCGATTCCAAACATCGAGCCGTGAGGCTGGCACTGCGGCGCCAAGCGCCATCACGGCGGCGGCTCCCCATGGCCAGCCATGGTCCGCCATACGCCGCGCCACGGCGCTGGCACCCTCGGCATCGGGATAGTCCGGGCGGGCAAGCTCGGCAAGCAGGGTCAGCGCGGCTTCGCGCAAGGCCAGGGCCTGCGCAGCGGCATCTTCCGGCAGCGCCAAGCCGGCCGCAGCGGCCAGCCCACGCGGCGTCGGCACACAGAACTGCGCCGGGCGGGTGAAGGCGAACAGTTCCAACACATCGAGGGCCAAGAAATGACCGCCACCGAGCCGAGCCGCGGTCGCCGGCATGTGACACACTATGGCGGGCCCATCACGCAGCCGCGCCAACGCCCCCTTGGCCGATAGCTCCTCGACCGAGCCGTCGACATTCAGCCACACCGCGCCGGTTGCCGTCGCAATAAGTGAAGGCGCATCAGGTAAGAGGTCGGCAGGGCGTATGGGTGAGCGTGGGAGCATACACTGAGTATAGAGTAAGCACGCGCATCAAGAGAGGTAATCGCGCTTCTCGCATTGACGGACAGTCAGGTGTCGGCATACACACTGCGCATGTCCGACATCAATGATATTGCCCGCCACAGCAATGCGTGGCCCTTCGTGGAGGCGCGTCAGCTGCTCGATCGGGTGGGTGGCAAAGTGCCTGCTAAGGGGCATGTGCTTTTCGAGACCGGTTACGGTCCGTCGGGACTGCCGCATATAGGCACCTTTGGCGAAGTGGCACGCACGACCATGGTGCGCCGGGCCTTCGCTCGCCTGAGCGATATCCCGACGAGGCTCGTCGCCTTCTCCGATGACATGGACGGTCTGCGCAAGGTACCTGATAACTTGCCGCAGCAGGACATGCTAACCGAGCATCTTGGCAAGCCATTGACCGCGATCCCCGACCCTTTCGGTACCCATGAAAGCTTTGGCGCCCACAACAATGCGCGTCTGCGAGCCTTTCTCGATAAATTTAGCTTTGATTACGAGTTCAAGAGCGCGACCGAGACCTATCGAAGCGGCGAATTCGACGCGGCGTTGCTAGCCGTGCTTGCCCAATACGATGCTGTGACCGAGGTCATCCTGCCGACCCTGGGGGATGAGCGCCGCGCCACCTACAGCCCGTTCCTGCCGCTTTGTCCGCGCACGGGCCGCGTGCTGCAGGTGCCCGTGGTCGCCCATGACGTGGCGGCGGGAACCATCACTTATGAGGACGAGGACGGGGCCCGCGTCGAGGTGCCGGTCACGGGCGGCGCCTGCAAGCTGCAATGGAAGGCGGACTGGGCGATGCGCTGGGTGGCGCTGGGTGTCGATTACGAGATGTCTGGCAAGGACCTCATCCCCTCGCTGCAGCTGTCCAGCCGCATCTGCCGCGCCCTCGGCGGCACACCGCCCGAGAACCTCACCTACGAGCTGTTCCTTGACGAATCCGGCCAGAAGATATCGAAGTCCAAGGGCAACGGCCTGACCATCGACGAATGGCTGACCTACGGCTCGCGGGAGAGCCTGTCGCTGTACATGTATCAGAGCCCGCGCAAGGCCAAGCGGCTCTATTTCGACGTCATTCCGCGCCATGTCGACGATTACCTGAGCCATCGCGCCAAGTTCGCCGAGCAGGACGCAGATGACCGCCTGACCAACCCGGTCTGGCACATCCACGACGGCGCGCCGCCCGCTCAGGACGTGCCGCTCAGCTTCAATATCCTCATGAACCTCGCCAGCGTCTGCAATTCGGAGGACAAGGCCATGCTGTGGGGCTTCGTTAGCCGCTACGCGCCCGAGGCGAGCCCAGAGGCCAACCCCATGCTCGACGAGCTGATCGGTTACGCCATCGCCTACTATCGCGACTTCGTGCGGCCCGCGAAGCGCTACCGCGCGCCGGAGGACGGTGAGGTGGCGGCATTGCGAGAGCTCTCGGCGGCACTCGTGGCGCTGCCGGGCGATGCGGATGCCGAGACCATCCAGAACGCGGTCTACGAGGTCGGCAAGAGCCACGATTTCGCCAAGCTGCGCGACTGGTTCAAGGCGCTCTACGAGATCCTGCTGGGCCAGAGCCAGGGCCCGCGCATGGGCTCTTTCATCGCGCTCTACGGCCGCGACGAGACCGTGGCCTTGATAGACAAGGTGCTTTCCGGGCAAGCTATCGGCGCGCAGTAGCGC
>CAZKTK010000257.1:0-5258 GCA_964555535.1 uncultured Rhodospirillaceae bacterium | reverse complement strand
TGCAGGCGATGCAGCGCTCCTCGCCATTGGGATAGCGGCGCAGTGCATGCAGGCCACGGAAGCGCGGGCTGAGCGGCCCCTTTTCGTAAGGGTAGTTGATCGTCACCTTGGGCTTGAAGAGATAGGTGAGCGTCAACCACATGCCCGAGACAAGCTCGCTCAACAGGAGGGCGCGACCGCTGCGTTCAATGAAGGACATCGCCGGACCTCACTTGGGGAACCAGTCGAAGGCGACCACCGCACCGGCGGTGAGCGCCACCCACAACAACGAAAACGGCAGAAAGACCTTCCAGCCGAGCCGCATGAGCTGGTCGTAGCGGTAGCGCGGGAAGGTCGCCCGCACCCAGAGGAAGCCGAACAGTACCATGGCCACCTTCGCGCCGAACCAGATCACGCCGGGAATCCAGGTGAAGGGAACGATGTCGAAGGGCGGCAGCCAGCCGCCGAGGAAGAGGATCACGGTCATGCCGGCCATGAGGATCATCGCGGCGTATTCGCCGAGATAGAACAGCGCGAACAGCATCGAGGAATATTCGACGAAATAGCCCGCCACCAGCGCCGCCTCGTCTTCCGGCAGGTCGAAGGGCGAGCGGTTGGTCTCCGCCAGCGCCGAGATGAAGAAGATGACGAACATGGGGAACAGCGGGACGACGTACCACAGGTCCTTCTGCGCCATGACGATCTCGCTCAAATTCAGCGAGCCGGCGCAGATGAGCACGGTGACGATGACGAAGCCCATGGACACTTCGTAGGACACCATTTGCGCCGCCGAGCGCAAGGCACCCAGGAAGGCATATCGCGAATTGCTCGCCCAGCCCGCCATTAAGACGCCATACACACTCAGCGACGAGACCGCGAAGAGATAGAGGATGCCCACATTGATGTCGGCGATCACCCAGCCCTCGTCGAAGGGAATGACCGCCCAGGCGACGAAGCTCAGCGCGAAAGTGATCATCGGCGCCAGGATGAATACCCCGGTATCCGCACGAACCGGGAATACCGTCTCCTTCAAGAACAGCTTGGCGCCGTCGGCCAGGGGTTGCAGCAAACCCAAGGGCCCGACCACGTTCGGCCCCTTGCGGAGCTGCATGGCACCGATCACCTTACGCTCCGCATAGGTGAGATACGCCACAGCCACCAGCAGCGGCACGACCACCGCCAAGATCTGTGCGACGATGATGATCCCCGGCCAGAGATAGCCGTCCCAGAAGGCGCTCATGCCGGCTCCTTCTCTTTCGTCGCCGCTGCCGCGGGCGGTGTCGCGAACGCGCCCGTGCACTTGGCCATGGTCTCGGATGCGCGGCTGATCGGATCGGTCATGTAGTAGTTCGAGACCGGGGAAACGAAGGCGTCATCGGCCATCGCGCCGGTGTCGCCGAACTCGTCCCAGCTCGCCGGCGCAACCTCGCCGATGGCATTCATATGCGGCGAGGCATCGCCCATGCGCTCGCGCAGTTCAGCCAGGGTGTCGTAAGGAAGTTTCTGGCCGAGCGCTTCGGACAGGGCCCGCAGCACCGACCAGTCGGCCCGCGCCTCGCCCGGCGGGAAGGCCGCAAGGCGACTGCGCTGCACGCGCCCCTCCATATTGACGTAGGTGGCGTCCTTTTCCGTATAGGCGGCGCCCGGCAGGATGACATCGGCACGCTCTGCACCGGCATCGCCGTGATGCCCCTGGTAGATGACGAAGCAATCGCCGAGCGCGGTCATGTCGATCTCATCGGCGCCGAGCAGATAAAGCGCTTCGAGCTTGCCCTCGCCAGCCGCGGCGATCATGCCCGCAACGTCGAGGCCGAATTCGTCCGGCAGCAAGCCGAGGTCGAGACCGCCGACGCGCGACGCTGCCGTGTGCAAGACGTTGAAGCCATTCCAGCCGTCGCTCACCATGCCGTAGCGCTCGGCAATCGCGCGGGCATGGCTGAGAATTTGCCCACCGTCGTCCCGCGCCAAGGCGCCCGGGCCCAGGATCAGCATCGGGCGTTCGGCTTCCCCGAGCACGCTGGCGAAATCGCCCTCGCCGGCCGTCAGGGCGGCCAGAGCGGAGGGACCATCGCCGAGATGGTCATAGCGATAGGTTAGGTCGAGGCTCTGCCCTACCACGCCAATCTTGAAACCGCCGGCGCGCCAGCGCTTGCGGATGCGCTGGTTGATCACCGGCGCCTCGTGCCGCGGGTCGCTGCCGATCAGCAGCAGGGCGTCGGCCTCGTCGATACCGGCGATGGTGCTGTTGAAGAGATAGCTGGCGCGCAACCTTCCGAGCTTTGCACCGTCCTGACGGCAATCGATGTTAGGCGAACCGATATCGTCCACCAGATCCTTCAGCGCACACATGGCCTCGCAATCCACGAGGTCGCCTGCTATGGTGCCGAAGCGGTGGGAATCCACGCCGTCGAGACGCTTGGCAATGGCGGCAAAGGCCTTCTTCCAGCTCGCGGCGCGCAGCTTGCCATCCTGACCCCGCACATAGGGCCGGTCAAGGCGCTGGCGCGAGAGACCGTCGCAGGCAAAGCGCGACTTGTCGCCAAGCCATTCCTCGTTCACGGCCTCGTTGAGCCGCGGCATCACGCGCATCACCTGGCGGCCTCGCGTATCGACACGAATATTGCTGCCCACCGCATCGAGTGCATCGATGGTCTCGGTCTTGCGCAATTCCCAGGAGCGGGCACTGAATGCGTAGGGCTTGGAGGTCAGGGCACCGACCGGACAGAGATCGATGATATTGCCCGAAAGCTCCGAATGCAGACCGCTTTCGATAACCGCCGAGATCTCCGTCTCCTCGCCACGGAACAGCCCGCCAAGCGACGGCACGCCCGCCACCTCCTCCATGAACCGCACACAGCGCGTGCAATGGATGCAGCGGGTCATGACCGTCTCGATCAGGGGGCCGAAATCCTTCGCCGGCACGGCGCGCTTGTCTTCGTCGTAGCGGCTGGCAACGCGGCCGAAGGCCATCGCCTGGTCCTGCAGGTCGCATTCGCCGCCCTGGTCGCAGATCGGGCAGTCGAGGGGATGATTGATGAGCAGAAGCTCCATCACACCCTCGCGCGCCTTGCGCACCACCTCGCTATCGGTACGGATGACCATGCCGTCGCCCGCGGGCATGGCGCAGGAAGCGATGGGCTTGGGCGATTTCTCCATCTCGACCAGGCACATGCGACAATTGCCGGCGATCGACAGGCGGTCGTGATAGCAGAAGCGAGGCACCTCGGCGCCAGCCTGCTCGCAGGCCTGCAGCACCGTGGTACCCGGCTCGACCGTGACCCCCTGGCCGTCGATTGTCAGTGTCGGCATGCGCTCCCCTCCCTCACGCCGCGCGCTTCTTGCGCTCGAGGATGCGATGCTCGATTTCCGGGCGGAAATGGCGGATCAGCCCCTGCACGGGCCAGGCCGCAGCATCGCCGAGGGCGCAGATGGTGTGCCCTTCGATCTGCTTGGTCACGGTCTCCAGCATATCGATTTCCTCGATCTCGGCATCGCCGGTGACCATGCGTTCGAGCACGCGCCACATCCAGCCGGTGCCTTCGCGGCACGGCGTGCATTGGCCACAGCTCTCATGCTTGTAGAAATGCGCCAGGCGGGCGATGGCGGCGATGATGTCTGTCGACTTGTCCATGACGATGACCGCCGCGGTGCCAAGCCCGGACTGGACCTCCTTCAAGGCGTCGAAGTCCATGATCTGGTCTTCGCAGACTGTCTTCGGCAGACAGGGCACGGAAGATCCGCCGGGGATCACCGCAAGCAGATTGTCCCAACCGCCGCGCACGCCGCCCGCATGGCGGTCGATGAGTTCGCGCAGCGGAATGCTCATCGCCTCCTCCACATTGCAGGGGCGCTCGACATGGCCGGAGATGCAGAACAGCTTGGTGCCGGTATTGTTCTCACGTCCGATACCGGCAAACCAGCTCGCGCCGCGACGCAGAATGGTTGGCGAGACGGCCACTGTCTCGACATTGGTTACCGTCGTCGGGCAACCGTAGAGACCCGCATTGGCGGGAAAGGGCGGTTTCAGGCGCGGCTGCCCCTTCTTGCCTTCCAGGCTTTCGAGAAGCGCCGTCTCCTCGCCGCAGATATAGGCGCCGGCACCGCGATGGAGATAGACGTCGAACGGCTCACCCGTGCCGCAGGTATTCTTGCCGATCAGATTGGCGTCGTAGGCCTCGTCGATGGCCCGTTGCAGGGCATGGGCCTCGTTGATGAACTCTCCGCGTATGTAGATGTAGGCCGCCTTGGCACCCATGGCGGTCCCCGCCACCACGCAGCCTTCGATGAGCTTGTGCGGCTCGTGGCGCAATATGTCGCGATCCTTGCAGGTGCCGGGCTCGCTCTCATCCGCATTGACGACGAGATAGGACGGCCGACCGTCCGATTCCTTCGGCATGAACGACCACTTCAGCCCCGCGGGAAAGCCCGCACCGCCGCGCCCGCGCAGGCCCGAGGCCTTGATCTCCCCGACGATCCTGTCGCGCCCCAAGGCAAGCAATGCCTTGGTGTCGTCCCAATCACCACGCGCCTGGGCCGATTTCAGATCGGCGCCGAGGTTGCCGTAAATATTGGTGAAGATGCGATCCTTGTCCGCCAGCATCAGGCTTCATCCCCCGCCAGCAACGTTGTGCGCCCGCCAATCGGCGCCGAAGTCTCTCGCTCCGGCTCCTGGGAGCCGATGCTCACCGGCTTGCCCGCCTTGAGGTCATCGAGCAATCCGACCATGCGCTCGGCATCCAGGTCCTCGTAGTAGTCATCGTTGATCTGCACCATGGGCGCATTGACGCAGGCGCCGAGACACTCGACCTCCACCAGCGTGAACTCGCCGTCGGCGCTGGTCTCGCCAAGCTCGACATCGAGATGCTTGCGGCAGGCATTGGTCAGATCGTCACTGCCGCGCAGCCAGCACGGCGTGGTGCGGCAGACCTGAACCAGGTGCTTGCCCACCGGTGCGATGTTGAACATGGTGTAGAAGGTCGCGACCTCGAAGGCGCGGACCTCCGGCATCTTGAGCAGTTCCGCCACGGCGCGAATCGCCGCCTTGGGCAACCAGCCGTGCTGGCGCTGGGCCAGATCCAACAACGGGATACAGGCGCTTTGCTGGCGGCCGGGCGGATATTTTGCGATCACCGCCTCGGCCAGCGCCATAGTCTCGTCGCTGAAGACGAACGAGTCCGGCTGCTCCGAATCCGGCGCGAAGTGTCGGCCGCTCATCGATCGATCTCCCCGAACACGACATCCATGCTGGCGATGCAGGCCACCATGTCGGCCAGTTGATG
>CAZKTK010000256.1:0-5258 GCA_964555535.1 uncultured Rhodospirillaceae bacterium | reverse complement strand
AAGGGAGGCTGCGATGACGGAACGGGTTGCGATCGTAACCGGTGGCACGCGGGGTATCGGTGCTGCCATATCAACCATGCTGCGGGACCGGGGCTATAAGGTGGCGGCGGTCTACGCGTCCAATGACGAGCGCGCCCAGGCCTTCGCGGAGGCTACTGGCGTTGCGGTCTATCGCTGGGATGTCGCGGACTTCGCCGCCTGCGAGGCAGGTGTTGCCAAGGTGACGGCGGAGCTCGGTCCGGTCGACGTGCTGGTCAACAATGCCGGCATCACGCGCGACGGCACCATGCACAAGATGGGCCCGGAGCAGTGGCAGGCGGTGATCGACACCAATCTCGGCTCCTGCTTCAACATGAGCCACGCGGTGATCGATGACATGCGCGGGCGCGGTTTCGGCCGCATTGTCAATATCGGCTCGATCAACGGCCAGGCCGGGCAATACGGCCAGGTCAACTATGCCGCCGCCAAGTCGGGCATTCACGGCTTCACCAAGGCGCTTGCCCAGGAAGGCGCGGGCAAGGGCATCACCGTGAACGCCATCGCACCGGGCTATATCGACACCGACATGGTGGCCGCGGTGCCCGAGGCCGTGCTGGAGAAGATCGTCGCCCGCATCCCCGTCGGTCGCCTCGGCAATGCCGACGAGATCGCGCGCGGCGTGCTTTTCCTGGTTGCCGACGAGGCCGGTTTCATCACCGGTTCCACTTTGTCCATCAACGGCGGCCAGCATATGTATTAGTCTGCCTCCCAACAGCAGAGGAGGAGAGACGCATGCCGACCGTGACGATGGTGGAGTACGACGATGCGAGCGACGAGGTGCGCGCGCTCTATGACGAGATCATGGAGACGCGCGGCATCGATTTCGTGCCCAATATCTGGAAGACCCTGGCGACCCATCCGCCGACGCTGGAGCGCATCTGGCGCGGCATCGAGACGGTCATGGGTGACGGTCGGCTCGACCGCCTGACCAAGGAGATGGTCGCGGTCGCGGTGAGCGCCACCAACAACTGCGAATACTGCACCGCATCGCATACGGCGGCCGCGCGCAAACTCGGCATGGACGACGAGATGCTCGGCGAATTGCTCGCCGTGGTCGGCATGTTCAACCAGACCAACCGCCTGGCGAACGGCTACCAGGTCGAGGTCGACGACGTCTACCGCAAGACGCCGTGAGGCACGGCACGCAGGGGGATGGGCCGAGCCTACGCGATTTGATCGATCGCTTCGTCGCCTGGGGCGAGGCGCAGGCGGAGCATTTCCGCACCGTCTGGGAACAGGGGCTCGATGCGCCTCTCGGCGATTGGGCGATAGTGCTGTTCCTCACGAGCGGTGGCATCGCGCTGGTCTATTTCGTGGGCAACGCGCTTGCCAGCGCGCGCGCTGGCGGTGGCTTCTTCAAGACCCTGGTGATGATCGTTCTCGTGGTTGCGACGCTGGTCGCGATCTACGTCGTCCCCGGCCTCTACCTCGAGGATGCCCTTGAGGGCGAGCTCGGTGGCGCGAGGCGTTTCGAGCCACCCTACATCCCCAACCTACCGGCACACCCGCGACCTTAGTGCGCGTCACGGCTGGATGGAACCGGTCAAACCGATTCTATCTAGCCGTTAAGCGCTCTAGTATCCTGTCACCCATGTGGCATGACGTATCCGAGCTCAGGCAGTTCTATGGCTCGCCGCTGGGGCATGTGGCGCAGCGGGTGATTCGGCGGCGGTTGCGGCAGGTGTGGCCGGATGTTGCGAGCCTGCGGGTGTTGGCGCTGGGCTATGGCACGCCGTATTTGCGGCCTTTCATGGAGGAAGCAGAGCGGGTTATCGCGCTGATGCCGGAACGCCAGGGGGTATCGCCCTGGCCTGTCGGCGAACCGGGTCTGGTGGGCTTGTGCGAAGAGGCGGTGCTGCCGCTGCCCGATGCCTCCATCGACCGCATATTGCTGATCCACGCGGTGGAGCATTCCGAGGATCTGCGGCGCATGCTGCGCGAGGTCTGGCGGGTGTTGGCGGGGGGCGGGCGGTTGTTGCTGGTGGTGCCGAACCGGCGCGGGCTTTGGGCGCGCTTCGAGCGCACGCCCTTCGGCACCGGCCGGCCATATAGCCAGCCCCAGCTCGACCGCGCGCTCACGGATAATCTCTTTTTGCCGATCCGCAATGCGCCCGCGCTTTATGTTCCGCCCAGCCGGCGGCGCACCATGCGGCGCTTGGCACCGGCGTGGGAGCGTTTTGGCGAGCGCTGGGCGCGGCCGTTCTCGGGCGTCCTCGTCTCAGAAGCGGAGAAGCAGGTCTATGTCGGCACCGCGCTGCGGGCCGAAGACCAAGGCCGGCGTGTGGTGACCAGCGCCGCCGCTTCGGGTACGTGGCACCGCCGGGTGGGCACGACGCAGGAACGGGCCGTGCCGGGCTCGCGTGGGCATGGCGTGGGTGACGGGCCCCCATAATCCGTGCAGGATACGGCGTGCGAGCCGAGCGGTGTTGTGGCGCCAGACCGTTGACGAGCCGGAGAGCGAGGACGGCAATCTTGAGTGACACTGAGTTGTCGGGCGATATCTTCTCGGCCTGGTCGCAAGCTGTTGCGGTGCGCCAGGCGGGCAAGCTGCGCTATGCCAATCGCGCCTTTGCCAAGCTGCTCGGCTGCGAGACGGCAAGCGCGGTTTATGGTTGTGTCGCTGCCGCTGATATCGCCGAAGCGGACGCTGCAGCTGTGTTGGAATTTTCCTGTCGGCGCGGGGACGGCGAACCGATTTGGATCGAGGCCCGGTTCGAAGTCATCGTCTGGGACGGCGCGCCCGCGGAGCTGGTCTTCGCCAGCGACATCACACAGCGCAAGGTCGTGGCGTCGGGGCAGGCCGGCGATGAGCAAGTCAGGCAGTTCCTCGACGAATCGATTTTCGGCATTTTCATCTGTCAGCAAGACAAGATCGTCTACGCCAATCAGGCCTTCGTTGCCATCTACGGGTATGGCAGCCCGTCGGAGGTCGTTGCACTCGAGTCCGTTGCCTGCCTGGAAATGCCGGCGGAGCGGCGCAGGTTGCGCGACTATATGGTGCGCCGGGGGCGGGGCGAGGCCGCGCCGGCGGTCTATGACCTGCAAGGTCTGCGCAAGGACGGCAGCTCGGTCTGGGTTGAGAATCGTGTTCAGGAAATTTCCTGGATGGGCAGGCCGTCACAGCTGGTCATCGCGTCGGATATCACCGAAAGGCGCGAAGCGATCGATGCCTTGCGCAAGGTCGAAGCCCAGGCGGCGGAAAGTCACGCGCTGCTGGTGGATGCCATCGAGGCCCTGTCGGAAGGATTCGCGTTGATCGGACCGGATGGCCGACTGGTCATGACCAATCAGCGTTTTCTCGACCTCTACCAGGAGATCGCCCACCTCTATGTTCCTGGTGCGACGTTCGAAGAGATTGCCAGAGGCGTGGCGACATCGGGCCTGGTGCCGGAGGCCAAGGGCAGGGAGGAGGCCTGGATCAAGGAACGGCTGTATCGGCACACATCGCTGCAGGGCCCCTTCGAACGGCGTCTTGGGCCAGACCGCTGGCTCCTGGTCGATGAACGTCGTGCAAGCGACGGCAGTATCGTCTCGGTTTGCCGCGACATTACCGATTTGAAACATGCGGAAATGGGTCTGCAGAAGCTCAATGAGAAACTGGAACAGAGGGTTGAGATTCGCACGCGCGAGCTGACCAAGGCCAATCAGGCAAAGAGCGAGTTCCTGTCTTCCATGAGTCATGAGCTTTGCACGCCGCTCAATGCCATTCTGGGGTTTGCGCAATTGTTGCGTGACTATTCTGATCAGCCCCTCAGCGAAGAGCAGAAACTCCATCTCGATCAGGTATTGGAAGGTGGCCAGCATCTGTTGACTCTTGTCAATGACGTCCTGGACCTTTCGAAGATCGAGACGGGTCAGTTGGACATATCCCTGGCTCGCATCGATCCCATACAGGCCCTCCGGGAATGCATGGCGCTGGTGCAGCCTCTTGCCGAGCATAATGGAATTACCCTAACTGTCAGCGATAGCCTTCCCGTGGATAGCTTGGTGAGGGCGGATATGAATCGGCTCAAACAGGTCTTGCTGAATCTGCTGTCCAATGCGGTCAAGTACAATCGCGAAAAGGGTGGGGTCAGCGTCGACGCGAAGGTGAATGAGCAGGGGGTTTTGCGGATCGAGGTCGCCGATACCGGCCCCGGTATTCCGCCGGAGCGGCATAACGAGGTCTTTCGGCCGTTCTCCCGGCTTGGCATGGAGACGTCGAAGATTGAAGGCACCGGGATCGGACTCACGATCAGTCGGCAGCTGATGGAAAGCATGGCGGGCAAGCTGGATTTCACCAGTCGCGCGGGCGAGGGAAGCACGTTCTGGATCGAGCTCCCTCTCACGGACGCAAAGGGTGGCCCGGCAGCGCCTGCGTGGTCCTAGAGCATATTTCGCTTCAGCAGAAAAACACCCTGTTCGCCCAACATGTTGGCCATGCGGCCGTTGGCGGATAGCCCGCCTTTCGAGCCGTCATGTTTCAGGGCGTAGCTGCGCTCTATGGTTATGCCCTCGTCACGGCACAGATTCGTGAAGTCGCGAATGGTGCAGAAGTGAATATTCGGCGTCGCATACCAGGGATTGTCGAGACTCTCGGTTACCGGCATGCGCCCGCCAAAGGCCAGCTGCAGGCGGCAGCGCCAATAGGCGAAATTGGGGAAAGACACGATGGCCTGGCGGCCGATGCGCAGCAGTTGCAGCAGAACTTGCCGCGGGTTGTGGGTGGCTTGCAGGGTCTGGCTGAGGACGACCATGTCGAAGGCGCCGTCGGGGTAGTCCACCAAATCCGTATCGGCATCGCCCTGCACGACGGACAAGCCTTGGCGGACACAGGCGTTGACGCCCTCGCGGCTGATCTCGACGCCGCGCCCATCGACACCCTTGGTTTGTACCAGGTGGCGCAGGAGAGCGCCGTCGCCGCAGCCGACATCGAGCAGGCGGCAGCCCGGCTCGACCATATCGGCGATGAGTTGCAGGTCGACGCGGATCGGCGCTGCCCGCGCCGCCGCGGTTACCGGTGACGACTCGCTCACCGCGGGGCGAGCCCGCGCTGCGCCGCGACGCCGTCGAGAAAGCCCGACAGGATGGCGTGGAACTCGGGCACGTCGAGCAGGAAGCTGTCATGGCCCTTGTCCGTGTCGATCTCGACGAAGCTGACATTGGCGGCGTTGGCATTGAGCGCATGCACCACGGCGCGGCTCTCGGCCGTGGGGAACAGCCAGTCGCTGGTGAACGAG
>CAZKTK010000255.1:0-5270 GCA_964555535.1 uncultured Rhodospirillaceae bacterium | reverse complement strand
CGCGCCGAAAGGGATGGCCGGCACACTTCCGCCATCCTCACCCGCCAAACGGCAGCGAACATGATCGCTGCCGACCACGCTCGCATGGGCGATCCGACAGGCCGGAAGGACGAAACGCGGCTCGGGATTGCCTGCGCCAAAGGGGCCGGCCTCGGCCAGCATGGCAATAAGCTCCCGGCTTGCGGCACCAACCGCCACGGCCCCGTCCAGACCCAGGCTGGGGCCGCCTGCCACCTCCGCCTGCACCGCCACCCGCTCCTCGACAAAGCTGCGGAAGTCGTCGAGACGATCCCTCAACAACGTGAAGCCTGCCGCCATGGGATGACCACCGCCGGCAACCAGCAACTCCGCCTGACAGGCCGCGGTGACAATAGTGCCGATATCGATCCCTGGCCGTGAGCGGGCACTTCCCTTGCCTTCCTCGCCATCGAAGCCGATCACCAGTGCTGGGCGGCCATGGCGGTCCGCAAGCCGGCTTGCAGCAAGGCCGATGACCCCGCCATGCCAGCCATCCCCCGCCACCACCAGGGCGGCACGGTCCGCGGCATTCTCCGCTTCCTGCATAGCTGCTGTGGTTACCGCCTGCTCGATCGCTTTGCGCTCGCCGTTGTATTGGTCGAGGGCACGCGCAAGAGGAAGTGCGGCGGCGGCGTCCGCACTCGTTAACAGACGATGGCCGAGATCGGCCTGACCGACGCGGCCGCCGGCATTGATGCGTGGCCCCAGAACGAACCCTGCCAGATAGGTATCCGGCGAACGGTCGACTCCGGCGACATCAGCCAGCGTCGCCAAGCCGACATTGCCACGACGGCGCATGACATCAAGGCCACGGCGGACCAGGGCCCGATTGAGGCCGACCAGGGGAACCACGTCACACACCGTGCCCAACGCCACCAGATCCAACCATTGGCGCAAGTCCGGCTCTTCGCGCGCAGCAAACCAGCCGCTGTCGCGCAGCACCCGATTGGTCGCTACCGCCAGCATGAAAGCGACGCCAACCGCCGCCAGCATGCCGAGACCGCTGTCGTCGTCCAGCCGGTTCGGATTGACCACGGCATGCGCAGGCGGCAGGGACGGTCCGGCAAGGTGGTGATCGGCAACGATCACCGCCAGGCCATTCTCGACCGCCCCGGCCAAAGCTTCATGCGCCGAAATGCCACAATCGAGGGTCACCACCACCGTCGCCCCCTCGCTTGCCAACAGCGACAGAGCCGGAGCATTAGGGCCATAGCCCTCGCGCAGGCGGTCGGGAATATAGGGGCGAACCCGTCCGCCGACCGATTCCAGGAACAACCGCAGCACCGCCGAGGCCGTGGCTCCGTCGACATCGTAGTCGCCGAACAGGGCCACCAGTTCCCCCTCGCGCACGGCCTGGGCGAGGCGACCGGCAGCGGCATCCATATCCGTCAGGCTGGACGGATCGGGCATCAGATCCCGCAATGACGGCGCCAGATAGGCGTCAACCTCGTCTGCCGCCACCCCGCGCGCGGCCAGCACCCGAGCCAAGGGCTCGGGCAGATCGCGTGCCTGCGCCAAGGCCAGCGCCTGACGGTCGTCATCGAGGCGGCTGCGCCAACGCCGTCCGCCCAGCGAGCGCTCGACCCCGAGAAAGGCCCGCTCGCGACTCACTACGCAATCTCGGCGTTTTCTATCGCCGGATTGCGCCTAAGGTCATGGTTCGCGCTGATCACCCGTACGGTGCCCGTTTTCGAGCGCATGACCACCGATTGGGTGCTGACACCGTTCGGCGTCCGTCGCACACCCTGGAGCATCGAGCCGTCTGTCACCCCCGTCGCGGCGAACATCACCTCGCCATGGGCCATGTCCAACATGGTGTATTTGCGATTCAGGTCCTGTACGCCGAGCTTGTGCGCGCGCCCGCGCTCATCGTCGTTGCGGAACAACAGGCGCCCCATCATCTGTCCGCCTATGCAACGCAGAGCAGCAGCGGCTAAAACCCCTTCCGGTGCACCGCCGCTACCGAGATAGATATCGATGCCGGTATCATTGCTCGACGTCGCCATGACGCCCGCTACATCGCCATCCTGGATGAGCTGGATGCGCGCACCCGACTCGCGAACCTTGGCGATGAGTTCCTCATGGCGCGGCCGGTTGAGGATGCAAGTAACCAGATCGCTGACTTCGATCCCCTTGGCCTTGGCGAGATTCTTGAGATTGGTCTCGGGCGTCTCGTCGAGATCGACCACCTCCGGCGGCAGTCCGCCGCCAACCGCGATCTTGTCCATATAGACGTCGGGCGCATTGAGAAAGCCGCCGTCGGTCGCCATAGCGATCACCGCAAGCGCATTGGCGCCGCCGGTGGCGCAAATGGTGGTGCCTTCGAGGGGATCGAGAGCGATATCCACTTTCGGCCCCCCGGCACCGACCTTCTCGCCGATGAACAGCATCGGCGCCTCGTCGCGTTCGCCCTCGCCGATAACCACCTCACCATCGATGGCGACCGCATTCAGAGCCGTTCGCATGGCATCGACCGCAGCCTGATCCGCGGCACGCTCGTCGCCACGGCCCGTCAATTTTGCGCAGGCCAGCGCCGCGGCCTCCGTTACTCTGACCACCTCGAGCGCCAGATTGCGATCGAGTGTGTCCGATTCCGTCATGGGATACTCCTTATGCCTCGATACCGGTGCGGTCGTTACGGGTGAGAGTCTACAACGATTCGATACGGATCATGCGCGGTGCCTCGACGACGGTTTCCAGCGCCGCGATCTGATCGAGCGCCGCCGTCATCGCGGCCTCGCGCACATCATGGGTGGTGATCACCAAAGGCACGGGATCGTCGGGGCTGCGCACACGCTGAATGAGCGATTCCACCGATACGTCGTGGTCGCGCAGACACGCCGCGATATCTGCCAGGACGCCGCTGCGATCGACCACCATGAGGCGGATGTAATAGGGCCCGACACGTTCCTGCATCGGCAATGTCGCCACGGCCTCAAGGGCATCTACGGGAACCGAGAACGCGGAAACATGGCTGCCACGCGCAATATCGACGATATCCGCGACAACGGCCGATGCTGTCGGCCCGGCACCCGCACCGCGTCCCTCATAGACCGTGGCGTCGACGAAATCGCCTTCCGCCACGACCGCGTTGAGCACGCCTTCGACACTGGCGATGGCTGCATCCTGTGCCACCATGCAGGGGTGGACACGCTGCACCAAGCCGTTCTCGTCGCGGCTGGCGATGCCGAGCAGCTTGATGCGGTAGCCCAGCTCATCGGCAAAGGCGATATCGACCGGGCTGACGTGCCTGATGCCCTCGACATGAACCGAACCGAAGTCGATGCGACTGCCAAAGGCCAGGCTGGCAAGGATGGCAAGCTTATGCGCGGCATCCACACCGTCGATGTCGAATGCCGGATCGGCTTCTGCGTAGCCGAGCCGTTGCGCCTCCGCCAACACCTCGTCGAACGGCGCACCGGTCTGACGCATATCGCTCAGCATGTAGTTGCAGGTGCCGTTGAGAATGCCGGTGACGCGGCTGATGCGGTTGGCGGCCAGCCCCTCGCGCAGAGACTTGAGGATGGGGATGCCGCCGGCAACGGCCGCCTCAAATGCCAAAGGCGCGTTATTGGCCTCGGCAATGCGGGCCAAGGCATCGCCGTGATGGGCGATCAGCGCCTTGTTTGCCGTAACGACTCCCCGTCCCTTTTCCAAGGCGCGCTGGACAAGAGCCAAGGCCGGGCCGTCCTCGCCGCCTATCAGTTCGACGATCACGTCACAGTCTGCCTCGGCGAGCGCCACGGGATCGTCCGCCCAATCCAGGCCGGACAGGTCGATGCCGCGATCCTTGGTGCGGTCGCGGGCCGAGACGGCCACCACGTCGATGCTGCGACCGCATCGTGCGGCAAGCACGTCGGCGTTATCGCGCAATACAGAAACCGTGCCCGCGCCGACGGTTCCCAGGCCGGCGACCGCAATACGCAATGGCGCGCTCATGTCGCGGCCACCTGCTCAGGCGTTGCTTTGCCCGGCTCTGAGCGAGCAAGGAACGCTTTCACATTGCGCGCGGCTTGGCGGATACGTTGCCTGTTCTCCACCAGAGCAATGCGCACGAAGCCCTCGCCCATGCGTCCGAAACCTATGCCAGGAGACACAGCGACCTCCGCCTCCGCCAGCAGGCGCTTGGAAAATTCGAGCGAGCCCACCTCACGCCAGGCCTCCGGGATCGGCGCCCAGGCGAACATCGTGGCGCGCGGCGAGGGTATAGACCAGCCGGCGGCGTCAAAGCTCTCCACAAGCACGTCCCGGCGTTCGCGATAGCGCTCGCGAATTTCCGAAATGCAGTCTTGAGGCCCGTTGAGCGCCGCCGTGGCAGCCACCTGGATCGGCGTGAAGGCTCCATAATCCAGGTACGACTTGATGCGCGCCAAGGCGTGGATCAGTCGCGCATTGCCGGCGGCAAAGCCGATGCGCCATCCGGGCATGGAATACGTCTTGCTGAGCGACGTGAACTCGACCGCAATATCGCGCGCACCGGGCACCTGGAGGATGGAGGGTGGTGGCTCATCGTCGAAGAATATTTCCGCATAGGCAAGGTCCGACAAGATGTAGATGCCTTTCTCCCGCGCGAAAGCCACGACGCGCTCATAAAAGTCGAGGCCCACGACTTCGGCGGTCGGGTTGTTGGGAAAGTTCAGCACCAGCGCCTTCGGCAGCCTCGGGCAGGCTTCCACCGCTCGCTCAAGTTCGGCCAAGGTATCGATGCCCGGACCGCAGGGCACATCGTGTACCGTCGCGCCAGCGATTACGAAACCATAAGGGTGGATCGGGTAGCTCGGGTTCGGCGCCAGGATGATGTCGCCGGGCGCGGCCATGGCCTGAGCGAGGTTGGCCAGGCCCTCCTTCGACCCCAGGGTCGTGATAATCTCGCTTTCGGGATCGACATCTACCCCGAACCGCCGCCGGTAATAGGCGGCCATGGCCTTGCGCAAACCGGGAATGCCGCGTGAGTTGGAATAGCGATGGGTACGCGGGTCGCGCACCGCCTCGACCAGCTTGTCGACGATGTGCGGCGGCGTGCCCGTATCCGGGTTACCCATGCCGAAGTCGATGATATCGCGTCCCGCGGCGCGGGCACGGCGCTTCATCTCGTTGACTTCCGCAAAGACGTAAGGCGGCAGCCTCTCGATACGTTCGAATTCTTCGTTCATGGGTCCTGTCACACGACGTGCCGGCGTCAGTGTGGGTCTACTGCGCGCCGCCGTAGAAATCCAGATAGATATCGGCCCGCCGGTTGGCGGCCTCGCCAT
>CAZKTK010000254.1:0-5274 GCA_964555535.1 uncultured Rhodospirillaceae bacterium | reverse complement strand
ACATGACAGGCAAGATCGACGGCACCGACCTCGGCGGGCTCTACAAGACCATGCCCTGGACAACGACGTTCTGTATCGTTGGCGCGGCCTCCATCTCGGCCTTCCCCCTGTTCTCGGGCTTCGTCTCAAAATCGATGGTGATGGCGGCTGCCGCCCACGAGGGCTATATCGTCGTCTTCCTGCTGCTCCTCTTTGCCTCTGCCGGCGTCTTCCACCATGCGGGCATCAAGATCCCCTTCTTCGCCTTCTTTGCCCATGATTCCGGCATGCGGCCCGGCGAGGCACCACGCAACATGCTCGTGGCGATGGGGCTTGCGGCGTTCATTTGCGTCTTCAACGGCGCCTATCCCTGGGTGCTCTACGACCTCTTGCCATGGCAGGTGGACTATGAGCCGTACACCCTCACCCATGTCATCACCCAGATGCAGCTGTTGTTCTTCTCGGCCTTGGCTTTCACCCTGCTGATGGTCGCCGGGCTCTATCCGCCCGAGCTGAAGCTGGTGAACCTGGATGCGGACTGGCTGGTGCGCCGGTTGGGCAAGGCCATGGCGCCCGGAATCGGCAGTGCCGTGATGCTGGCGTGGTCGAGCCTGCTCTCGGTGCTGCGTGAGGCCGCCGAAGGCGTCGGCGGCTACATGTGGCGCACCCACGGGCCGCGTGGAATTCTCTCCCGCGCCTGGCCAACCGGGGCCACGGTCATGTGGATCGGCGTTCTGCTCGCCGTCTATCTCCTGATCAACTACGTGTGATCCAGACGCCTTGAGCGCCGCCGCAAGGCGGCGTACCTTCGCTGTCATGAGTGGAGATATACGCAGACTGGCGGCAATCCTGTGCGCCGAAGTGGTCGGCTATTCCCGTCTCATGGGTGCCGACGAGGAAGGCACCGTCGCCACGCTCGAGGCATCCCGGGCCGTCTTCCGTAATCACGTCGGAAATGGCCACGGGCGCGTCGTTGACACGGCGGGAGACAGCGTCCTGGCGATCTTCGAAAGCCCTGTCGAAGCGGTGCGGTGTGCCATCGCCGTGCAAGCCGACCTGGAAGACGATAACGCCAAGCGCGAGGAAGACGCCCGCATGCTCTTCCGTATCGGCATCAACCTAGGCGACGTTATCGAGAAGGCGGACGGTACGATCTACGGCAATGGTGTCAACGTGGCCGCTCGCCTGCAAGGTCTGGCACTTCCCGGCGGTATCATGATCTCCGAGCCCACACATGACACCGTTGCCGGCCAGATTGCCGAAACCTTCGCATTCGTCGGCGAAAAGACAGTCAAGAATATCGCGGGGCCGGTGCGCAGCTATGCCCTGGGTGGGATTGCCGGGCCAGACGACACCCCGCGCACGACCACAGACAAACCGTCGATCGCCATCCTGCCGTTTGCAAACATGTCGCGAGACGAGGATCAGGACTACTTTGCCGACGGCATGACCGAAGACATCATTACCGAGCTTTCGCGCTTCGCCGAGCTTGCCGTGATCGCACGCAACTCTGCCTTCACCTACAAAGGCAAGGCCGTGAAGGCACAACAGGTCGGCGCGGATCTCGGCGCCCGTTATGTCGTCGAGGGCAGCGTGCGCAAGGCGGGAAATCGAGTTCGCGTCAGCGCACAGCTCATAGACGCGGGAAGCGGGGCGCAGATTTGGGCGGACAAATACGACCGCGATCTCGATGACATCTTCGCGCTCCAGGACGAGCTGACCCAGGCCATCGTCGCCACCCTGCCCGGCCGTATCGACGATGCCGAACTCAATCGCGTGAAGCGCAAACCGCCCAGCGACATGGCGGCGCTCGACTATCTGCATGCCGGGCGCCTGCACCATCACGGCGTGACCAAGGACGACAACGACACAGCGGTGCGCATGCTCGACAAGGCCATCGACCTCGACCCCGACTATGCCCAGGCCTATGCCTGGAAGGCCTGTGTGCTCGGCCAACGCGCCACGTTCGGGTTCGCCGACGGTGACGGCGATGCCGTCTTGGAACAGGCATTTGCCGCATTGAATCAGGCCCTGTCGCTCGATGTGAACGACGTCGAATGCCATCGCCTGCTCTGCGAGGTGCATATCTACGAAGGAGATCTGGACAAGGCAGCCGTTCATAACGAGCAGGCCTTGAGCCTCAACCCCAACGATCCGCGTCTTGTGGCGCAGAAAGGCGAATTGCTGACGTGGCAAGGCCACCCGGCAGATGGCTCAGCCTGGATCGAACAGGCTATCCAGCTCGATCCCTACGGCGCGCCACGTCGCATGCACCTGCTGGGCCGGGCCATGTACGGCCAAGGCCGATACGAGGAGGCCGCAGAAGCCTATCGAAAGATCGCCCTGCCCCGCGAAGGCCAGCGCGCCGAGCTTGCCGCCAGCCTGGCACGCCTGGAACAGATGACTGAGGCCAGGGGCATTGCCGCCGAAGTTCTGGAGAACGAGCCGGATTTCACCATCTCGGGCTACCTCTCCAGCCTGTCATTCGGCGACAGCACCAGCAGCGACCATCTTGCCGACGGTATGCGCCAAGCGGGATTGCCGGATTAGCGCACTTTAGTTGGCGCTGCCCGGGCGCACCACGTAGCGCCCGTCGCGCAAGCCGTCGAACATGGCACTTGCCTCGGGATGGCCGACGGGCTCGCCAGTCTCGTCAGGCAGCAGGTTCTGCTCCGAGACATAGGCGATATAGGTGGTTTCCTCGTTCTCGGCCAGCAGGTGGTAATAGGGCTGGTCCTTGCGCGGGCGCACGTCGCGCGGAATCGCCTGATACCACTCTTCGATATTCGCAAATTCCGGGTCGACATCGAAGATCACCCCGCGAAACGGGTAGATCCTGTGCTTGACGATATCGCCGATCTGAAATTTTGCCTGTCTGACTTCCATAGCCGCCTTAGCCTCTGAGCATCTCCGCGCCCCAGTCAAGGGTAAGGCATACGGCGCGCTTACGCCAGCCTGTCAGGCCCCACTTTTTTTGGTTTCTGCCCCGGGACCCAGCGGCTCACGGGCTTGCCGCGGTGGTAGCGCGGAACCTTGGAGCGGCCCCGCCGACCCGCGCCGATGACCGATGCTGCCGGTGCACTGCCTGCCTCTTGCCGTGGGACTCCGCCATGGCCTGTTCGCTGATGACCGACCCCAGCCCCACCTTCAATGCCCCTTTAACCGGTGCCGAGTCCATCACCATGGTGTTCAGACGGTCTTGAGGCAGGCTGCCGAATGCCATCCAGATGCCGTCCAGGAACTCCACCACGGGCTGGCGCAGGTTCTCCACCTCGATGATCGGGGCGCCGAGGTCGTGCACGCGAATCAAATTGGGCTCGATCGGCCCCCGCTTGGTGACCACGAAGACCGACGGCATCAGGCGCTGGCCGTTGGTGGCCGCGGCAAAATGCGCCTGCGCCAAATAGAGCAACCGTTGCAGCCTCGGCGAAGGCATTGGCTGCCCATCCTGGCGCGCGCGGTTGAGCAGCCAGGTGGCGACGTCGAAACAGGAAGCGGCTGCGGGTCGCACGGCATCTCGGGTGCTGATTTCGGGAGTGCGACCTTAGAGCGTTTCAAGAATGATGACGAGCGCATTGTCGTGGCCGCGCCTCCTCAGCTATACCTGATCTATCGCACAGCTGGGGAAGACGAATGGATTTTGCGCTCGATTCTGAAATCGTATTGCCGGACGACGGGCTGAACGGCGCCCTGGTGGGCCGCTGCTGGGTACCGGGCGCGGGACCTGACGGGGGTCCGAGCGTGGTGGTGCTCGCCGAGACCGGCGTTTACGACATCACCGCCTCCTTTCCCACCTCGGCCGACGTGATGAATGCCGCCAACCCGCCTTTCGCCATTGCCAATTCGGGCAGTGCGGAGCGCATTGGCAGCGTCGACGAAATCCTCGGCAATTCGGTCCCGAGCCGGCGCGATCCCTCAAAGCCCTGGTTCATCAGCCCAATCGATCTGCAGGCGATCAAGGCGGCCGGCGTGACTTTCCTCGACAGCCTCATGGAGCGCGTCATCGAGGAGCTGGCCGAGGGCGACCCGGACCGCGCGGAGGAAGTGCGCACTTCCATCGCCAGCGAGATCGGCGCCAGCCTTGCCGGCATCCGCCCGGGCTCCGAAGACGCCATGAAGCTCAAGGAATCATTGCAGAAGCGCGAGCTCTGGTCACCCTATCTCGAGGTCGGCATCGGCCCGGATGCAGAGATATTCACCAAGGCCCAGCCCATGTCGTCGGTGGGCCTCGGCGCCGATATCGGCATTCCCGAATTCTCCACCTGGAACAATCCCGAGCCCGAGGCCGTGCTGGTGGTCAACGGCCGCGGCGAGATCGTCGGCGCCACCCTCGGCAACGACGTCAATCTGCGCGATGTCGAGGGGCGCAGCGCCCTGCTGCTCGGCCGCGCCAAGGACAACAACGCGTCCTGCGCCATCGGCCCCTTCATTCGCCTCTTCGACCGCACCTTCTCGCTCGACGATCTCAAGGGCATCGATATCAGCCTGGCGGTCGAGGGCGACGATCAGTTCTCCCTGCAAGGCACCTCTTCGATGGGGCTGATGAGCAGGGATCCGGCGGATCTCTCGGCCCAGACCATCAACGAGACCCACCAGTATCCCGACGGTTTCGTGCTGATGACCGGCACCATGTTCGCGCCGACCCAGGACCGTGGCGAGGAAGGCCGCGGCTTCACGCACGAGATCGGCGACCTGGTGATGATCGCAACCCCGCCCCTCGGCGCCCTGTTCAATCGTGTCGCCCATTGCCACGAGGCCCCGCCGTGGGAGTTCGGTATCGGCGCCTTGATGCGAAATCTGGCCGGCCGCGGCCTGTTGAAGCCGCGCCCGCAAAACGGGGAGTAGAGCCATGCCCGCCACAGCCCTCGACCACGTCACCGTCGTCACCAAGGATCTCGACGCAAGCCGCGCCTTCTATATCGGTCTTTTGGGCCTGGAGGAGGTGGCGTGGCGGCCCGATTTCGGCTTCGACGGCGCCTGGCTCAAACTCGGCCCAAACGCCGTCGTCCACCTCATGGCGGTGGATCGGGAGATGGGTGACGGCAACACCCAGCCTTTCGACCATTTCGCGCTCAAGGCCGAGAACGTCAACGACATGCGCCGCGTGCTCGACGGCGCGGGCCTGAGCTATCGCGAGGCCGACCCGGCCCCCCACATCCACCAGATCTTCGTCGACGACCCGGACGGCGTGACGGTCGAGCTCAACTTCAACACCGACCAGGAACGCGCCGAAGGTTGGGTCTAGAGCGTTTCACAATTTGAGGGAATCGCAATTGGGATTCCCGTTTGTCTTGG
>CAZKTK010000253.1:0-5284 GCA_964555535.1 uncultured Rhodospirillaceae bacterium | reverse complement strand
GATGCCGCGGAGGTTCGCCAGGCCATCCTGGAGATGGTTGATGAACTGCTCGGAATCGACCTCTCCAACCCCCGCCAACGGGACCGCGAAATCACCCAATAAGACCTGACCAGGCAAGGCCTGCTCGATTATCCTCGCCAGTTCGATGGTCACGTTGCCTACGATATAGTTGTAGACGGTCGGGTTGAGGCCCTCCGCCTGATAGAACTCGTAGTGATCGCCAATGTGGAACCCGGTACGCAGCACAGGCGTCACCTTGGCTTTCGACTTGGCCGAGGCCATGGCGTTGTCGGCGAGCACGATGTGCATGAAATGGTACAGGTTGATGCTAGCCAGCGGACCGCTATCCCGGTTCCATATATAGAACCCATCGCCTGTGGTGGATCGCGCGAAGTTCACATCGATGTTGTTGCTCATCAGCCTGGCATGGGCTGCGTTGAGCGAGTAGGAGAGGCTATTGAGCTGGCTTGTCTGCTCGAACGGCCCGAGCCGCGCAAACCCGACAATATCAAAGAGAATTACTGCTCGATTAGCCACATAACTGATGCTGTAGCGCGCTATGAGCTGGTCGATTTCCGCGTCGTAGTCGTTACTATCGAACGGCGCATCCAGGCGAATGGTCACCGGTTCGACCTCTAGCAGCCGCGCGATCGCGCTCAGGCGCTCAGGCACGAGCCGGCGGGGGCCGGTTATCAGGTCGCGGAGGAAACTCGCCGAAGTCGTGTAGGTCAGTCCTTCGTCGCCGAGCGCTACTGCTTGATCGGCCAAAAAACTGGGATAAGTGGCCGAAAAGGTCGCCACGAGATAATGGGGCACGACCAATAGCTCGATCCCGGAGTCACCCGGACACCAGCTAAGGATGATGTTGCGGCCCAGCTGCCAAACATCCCGAAGGCCTGCCTCCAGCGTTCGGAGCACGGACTCTGTCATGCCATCATCTCCGATCCTCCCCCCATACCGGTTCCGTTATCGCCCGCAATATGCACATATTACGCACTGACGGCCCGCCTGGGAAAGGCTTCGGCGCGCCGCTTTGGCAAGAGGGAGAGGCCATGGGGTCGCAAGCACCACGTATCGTTTATTTTGACCGTATGATGCACGAAGACGGCAGGCGCGCACTCGCCGAGGCGCCCGAAGTTGAGCTGATACGCCTTGAACGCAGTACGCCGGCTGACGAGTTCTGGCCGCTGATGGCGACGATCAAGGGCTATCAGATCGGCTCGGCGCGTCAGGAGCTGCCCAAGCACCTGCATGCGGATGCCACCCTCCTTGCGCGCTGTCCGGAACTGCTTGTGGTCTCGGCCGACGGCGCCGGCGCCGATACGGTCGACATTCCCGCGTGCACCGAGGCCGGCGTGCTCGTCGTCAACCAGGCCGGGGGCAACCGGGAAGCGGTCGCCGAGCACGGCCTCGCCCTCATGCTGAGCGTCGCCAAGCGCATCGGAGAGACCGACCACGCATTACGCCGCGACCGCGACTGGCACCGCAATGAGTTCATCGGCCACGAGCTGCGAGACATGACCCTTGGCATTATCGGCCTCGGCCATACGGGCTCGCGCCTGGCCGAGCTTTGCGGCGGTGCTTTGGGCATGCGGGTGCTGGCCTGCGATCCCTACATCGAGGCGGAACGGTTTACTCGTTTTGGGGCCAGGAATGTGTCTCTTGAGGAATTGCTCAGCGAGTCCGACGTGGTCTCGCTCAATTGCCCCCTGACCGACGAGACCCGAGGCATGATCGATGCGGCAGCCTTGGCCCGCATGCGGGCGGGCGCCATTCTGGTATCCACCGCACGCGGCGGCATTCATGACGAAGACGCTTTGTACGATGCTTTGCAAAGCGGCCACCTCTACGGCGCCGGCCTCGATGTCTGGATAGACGAGCCGCCGCCCCTCGAGCATCGCCTCTTGAGCCTGCCGAATGTCATCGCCAGCCCCCATACCGCAGGCGTAACCGTGGAATCGCGCCGCCGCATCTCGTTGATGTGCGCCGAACAATGGCTGGCCATATGGCGGGGCCAAAAGCCGCCCCGCTTGCTGAACCCGGAGGCCTGGCCGGCATACGAGGCTCGCCGCTACGACCACGCGGAGCCATGAACGCGGCCGATATCATTCTGGCGGACGGCAGGGATGACGCCCCGGCACTGATATGCGACGGCGACACCATCAGCCGTGGCGAGCTGCGCACCATGAGCGCACGCTTCGGCCATGGCTTGCGCGCCGCGGGCATCGCGCGCGGCGACAGGGTGCTGTTTGCGCTCGACGACGGGCCTGTGCTCTATGCCGCCTATCTCGGCTGCCTGCGCATCGGTGCCGTGGCGGTGGCGCTCAATCCTCGCTGGAAGGAGTCCGAGCTCACTGACGTTCTCGCGGATAGCGAGGCCGATTTGATGTTGGTCGAACCGGGCCGACCGATCGCCGATGCCCGCGCACTCACGGTCACCGAAGACCTATTCGCTGAGCAGCCGGACACCCTCGAAAACACCGACATGGCGGCCGACGATCCGGCCTTCTGGATCTATACTTCGGGTACGACCGGAAAGCCCAAGGCGGCGGTGCATTGCCATCGGGCGGCACAGGTCGCCACGGCAGGCATCGGCGGCGTTTCCGGTCTTGGCCCGAACGACCGCGTATTGGTGACATCGAAGACCTTTTTTGCCTTCGCACTCGCCCACGGCCTGTTCGGCGCCTTGTCCGTCGGCGCCGCCGTCATCTTGCACCGGCCCTGGCCGCGGCCGGACGACATCCTTGCCCTGGCAGCAAGCACACGGCCAACCGCGGTCTACAGCGTCCCGACCTTGTATCGCGGCATGCTCGACAGCGGCGGCGACATGGCCGGTTCGTTCGCAACGACACGACGCTTCGTTTCAGCCGGAGAACCCTTGCCGCCGATACTGCTGGAGCGCTGGCGCGAAGCCACGGGGCACCCCATCGCCGAAGGTATCGGCACCTCGGAAACCGTGTTCCTGATGATCGCGAATCCGCCCGATGCGGTGCGTCCCGGCAGCGCCGGCCTGCCAGTGCCCGGCATGCGAGCCGAACTGCGCAACGAGGACGGCACGCCCATCGAAGAGGCCGATCGCGAGGGTGACCTTTGGGTATCGGCGGCCTCGGTTGCCGACGGCTACTGGAAGCGGCCGACGCTCAGTGCCGAGCTGTTCGTCGATGGCTGGTTCCGCACGGGCGACCGCTTCTGCTTCGATGCGGACGGCTACTGGTATCACCAGGGTCGGCGCGACGATATGCTCAAGATTGCCGGACAATGGGTGAGTCCCGCCGAGATCGAGAACTGCGTAACCGGTGCCGAGCTGTGCGGCGAAGCGGCTCTTGTCGCCGCGCCCGATGGCGATGGCCTCGACCGGCCCATTCTTTTTGTTGCCGCCGTAGCAAAAGACCGCGAGAGCGCGATCGCCGATGCCGTGCGCGAGGCGGTGACGCGCGACCTCAGCCCCAACAAGTGCCCCGCAGAGGTTCGCCTTATCGACGCGTTGCCGCGAACCGCAACGGGCAAAGTGCAACGTTTCCGCCTGCGCGAGATGGCGCAGGCTTCCAACCGGGAGACATGACCATGCCGCTGACCCTAGCCAGCACCAGCTTTGCCGACGGCGATTACCTGGACCAAGATCATATCCTGTCGGAGACCTACGGCTTCGGCTGCGCGGGCGGCAATGCCTCGCCGGAGCTGCATTGGTCCGGCGCCCCTGCCGATACCAAGAGCTTCGCCTTGACCTGTTACGATCCGGATGCCCCCACGGGTAGCGGCTTCTGGCATTGGCTGATGGTTAACATCCCGCCTGAGACGACGTCATTGGCGCTTGGCGCAGGCGACCCCTCCGCCGGTCTGTTGCCCGCGGGCGCCTTGCAGACACGGACGGATTTCGGCGTTCCAGGCTATGGCGGCCCCTGCCCGCCAGAAGGCGACCATCCTCACCGCTATCTGTTCACGCTATTCGCCGTAAAAGAAGCCACCTTGCCAGTTGAAGCCGACACCATGCCCGCTGTCGTCGGCTTCATGCTGAACTTCAACACCATTGAGAAGGCCAGCCTGATGGGCCTCTACAAGCGCAGCTGATGGCTTTCGTCACCGAGCATGTCATCGAGTGGGGCGAATGCGACCCCCTCGGCATCATCTTCTATCCGAACTTCTATCGCTGGATGGACAATGCCTCGTGGCAGATGTTCCATGCCGCCGGCCTGACCCTTGAGAGCTTCGAAGAGCGCTTCGCCATCATCGGAACGCCATTGGTCGAGACGGGCTGTCAGTTCAAGTCCCCTGGCCGCCCAGGAGATCCGCTAACCGTCACCACCACCATCCCCGAATGGCGCGAACGGGCCTTCCGCGTCGAGCACCACTTCGCCTGCGTCGACCGCGAGGTGGCGCAAGGCTTCGAGGTTCGCGTGCCTGTGCGCGCCGACGACAGCCCGGCCGGCGTCGCCGCCTGTGGCGTGCCGGCGGAGGTGCGAAAGGCGCTGGAGGCCGTGTTCTAGAAAGCCTTCTCGGCCCCCGCGCGATACTTGTTCGTGGGCACGAAGGACGTTTTCTCCGCCGCGCGCGGCTCTGGAACCCAGAGAACCCGATCAGGGTGCATGCCGGCGCCATACACCGCAGAGACAGCACTACGGCGCATGCGGTTCAGCAGGCGCGTGTTCGCATCGCCGACCGAGGGGTGCATGCCGCCATTGGCTTCGACGGTCTTCTCCCAAGCGGCCTTTCTGGAAGCCAGCGTCGCGGGATCGGTAAGCGCCGTGCAGTTCAGCTCGTTCTTATTGAGGTCTACGACGATCTCGTCCCCGTCTTCGACGAAAGCGATGCCACCACCCAAGGCAGCCTCCGGGCCCACATGGCCGATCACCAGCCCCACCGAACCGCCGGAGAATCTGGCATCAGTCATGAGCCCGACGATAATGCCCTTTTCACGGCACAGCGTGGTGATGCGGGAGGTGGAATCGAGCATCTCCGGCATGCCTGGCGCGCCGCTCGGCCCTTCATAGCGCACGATGACCATGTCGTGGTTCTCGAAGACCTCAGGGGTGTTCTCGAGGGTTGCCAAGAGGTCGGCCTCGGCATCGAAAACCCGCGCCTTGCCGACGAAGATATTGTCCTCGAGCCCGCCTTCGACACCGGCGAGCTTCAGCACGGCGCTGAAGTCCGGCGAGAGATTGCCGCCGAGAACGCGCAGGCCGCCGGTCGGCTTGTAGGGGGTCTCGACACTGTAGATGCCGTCGCCGTCGGGCGCCGGCGGATCGAGCCGCGCAAGCGGCTCGGCCAGCGTCTCGCCTGTGCAGGT
>CAZKTK010000252.1:0-5299 GCA_964555535.1 uncultured Rhodospirillaceae bacterium | reverse complement strand
TGCGGAAGGTGGTCTGGCTCATGCCCAGCATGCGCGCCTTGCGCGTCATCAACAGCGCGAAACCGCGCTCGCTCCCCGAAAAATGTTCGGCGATCACAGTGGCAACATCGTTGGCCGACTTGGTGGCTAATGCCAGAACGGCATCGTAAAGGCGAATCGTGGTGCCGGCTTCGAGGCCTAGCTTGGAGGGTGGCTGCGCCGCCGCGGTTGCCGATACGGCGAGTTCGTCGCGCAAAGTCGTGCCGCCAGCCTCCAGGGCTTCGAACACAAGGTACAGCGTCATCATCTTAGTCAGGGACGCCGGATAGTTGAGAGTATCGGGATTGGCTGCGTGAAGCACCTGCCCGCTATTCGTGTCGAGCACGATGGCAGCGTAGCCTGCCTCGGCGGAGCGGAGCGGCGACGTGAATGCAATGGCGGCAAACACCACCGAAAGCCAAGTCAGGCGCCATAGTCCATGTCGCTTCGTGATTGCCAACGGTCCCGGGCCACCCATCCCTTCATCAGCGCTCAAGATCAAAGAAGGTAACGTGATTTCCAAACGATTTCAAAGGAAAGCAGCGGAAATTTGCGATGGCATGGCCGGAAATAGCGCTGCATTGCACGCTGCGGCGCATGGTTTTTGTATTGCGCTGCACAAAATTCCTTGACATAGCCCCGAGAATCCCTAAATCACCCGCTATGTTGCGTTGCACAAAAAGGCTTCGAGTGGCGACGTCAAGGCGATAATGGGTTTCACGCTTAGCGTAAGGAAAGAACACAATGACAAATTCCACCCCCAAGAGCGGAAAGAGCACCGCCAAGGCTGCGGCCGCTGGCAATGGCGCTGCGGCGAGCGATTTCTTCGCCAAGAGCCAAAAGGCTGCGGAGGACTGGTTCCGCGCCGGTGCCGAGGCTTGGACCGGCAATTATGGCGCTTGGAAGTCCCTCAATGTCGAAAGCCCGGCTGCTTTCGGTGACTGGGAAGAGGTGGCCGAGGAAGGCCGCGAGAATTTCGATGCCTGGATGGCCAGCAGCACAATCGCCGCCGAAGGCATGGGCGCTATCGCCGGCAAGATTGCCGATTGCATGACAGCCTCCATGACCGCAGGCGTGTCTGCTTCGCGCGCCATGCTCGAATGCAAGGACGTCCAGTCCTTGGTCGAGGCACAGAGCGAGCAGGCCCGCACGGCCTTTGACAGCTGGGTGTCCGACAGCAACACTCTGACCGAAATGACCACGGAGACTGCCGTTAAGGCCGCTGCGCCGATCGGCCGCCGCGTCAATGCGGTTCTCGATAAGGCCATGAAAAGCGCCGCATAACAGCGCTCCTCATACCGGTATACGGCTCGGCCCGGCATCCCTGATGTCGGGCCGTTTTATTTTCAAGCCTTTAACTGAGCCTTGAGAGTTCGATATTATATCCATGAGTGAACGGCTGGCGACATTTGGTGTGTTGAGCGGACTTGATGATCGATCATCCTCTGTTTCAGGCGGGCGTTGGCCCGCGGATGAGCGACGATGACGACGGTGACGGCGGCGGCGAGGAAACCGGCCGCCCAGGCACCGGGCTGGCCACGCGCACCAAGCCCAAGACCAAAAAGCCGTCTATGTACAAGGTCTTGATGCTCAACGACGATTACACGCCGATGGAGTTCGTCGTGTATGTGCTCGAGCGCTTCTTCCATTTGTCGCGCGAGCAGGCGACCCGCATCATGTTGCATGTGCATCAGCGCGGGGTCGGCATTTGCGGGGTTTACTCGTATGAAGTGGCGGAGACCAAGGTGACCCAGGTGATGGATTTTGCACGCCAGAATCAACATCCCCTGCAATGCACCCTGGAAAAGGATTGAACGGGGACGCTTAAGCTCCCGGGAAAGGGCACGGATGCTGTCGAAAACGCTTGAAGAAACTCTTCACCGAGCCTTGGCGCATGCCAATGGCCGGCAGCACGAGCTGGCTACATTGGAGCATCTGCTGTTGTCCCTGACCGAGGACCAGGATGCCGTAGCGGTTTTACGGGCCTGCAATGTGGATGTGGACAAGCTGCGGCACGCGCTGGAGGCGTTTCTCGACGAGGAACTGGGCGGCTTGATGGTCGACCAGGCGGTAACCGATGCCAAGCCGACACCGAGTTTTCAGCGGGTTGTCCAGCGTGCCGTGCACCATGTGCAAATGTCCGGTCGCGAGGAAGTGACCGGCGCGAACGTTCTTGTCGCCATTTTCTCCGAGCGCGAATCCCATGCCGTGTATTTCCTGCACGAGCAGGATATGACCCGGCTCGACGCCGTCAGCTATATCAGCCACGGCATTGCCAAGGCGGCCGGCGCCTCCGAATCGCGCACCCCGACCGGTGCCGATGAAGAGGATGAAGAGGGCGAGGGCGAAAAGATCGTCAAGCAGGGCACCGAGGCGCTCGATGCCTATTGCGTCAATCTCAACGAGAAAGCGGCCGATGGCCGCGTCGACCCTCTGATCGGGCGCAATGACGAGGTGGAGCGTGCGATTCAGGTTCTTTGCCGCCGCACCAAGAACAACCCGCTATTCGTGGGCGATCCGGGCGTTGGCAAGACCGCCATCGCCGAGGGGCTGGCCAAGCGCATCGTGGATTCCGAAGTGCCGCAGGTGTTAGCCGACGCCACCATATTCGCGCTCGATATGGGTGCGCTGCTCGCCGGAACGCGCTATCGCGGCGATTTCGAAGAGCGGGTCAAGGCGGTGCTGTCAGAGCTTGAGAACTACGACGGCGCCATTCTCTTCGTTGACGAGATTCACACCGTCATCGGTGCCGGCGCCACCTCGGGCGGTGCCATGGATGCCTCGAACCTGCTCAAGCCGGCGCTGCAAAGCGGAAGCCTGCGCTGCATGGGCTCGACCACCTACAAGGAGTACCGGAACTATTTCGAAAAGGACCGGGCCCTGGTGCGGCGTTTCCAGAAGATCGACGTCAACGAGCCCAGTGTCGAAGATGCCATCGAGATCCTTGGTGGCCTTAAGCCCTATTACGAGGAATACCACGATGTGGAGTACACATCGGATGCGCTGAAAGCGGCTGTCGAGCTTTCGTCACGCTATATCGGTGACCGCAAATTGCCGGACAAGGCCATCGATGTGATCGATGAGGTCGGCGCCGCCCAAGCGCTGCTCTCCGAGGAGGATCGCAAGAAGATCATCGATACCGACGAGATCGAGCGCATCGTCGCCAAGATTGCGCGCATTCCGCCGAAGAGCGTGAGCCGCGACGACAAGCAGATGATGGGCTCGCTTACCACCAATCTGAAGACCGTCGTGTTCGGCCAGGACCCCGCCATCGAGGCGCTGACCAGCGCCATCAAGCTGTCGCGGGCGGGCCTGCGCGAACCCGAGAAGCCGATCGGCAACTACCTCTTTTCCGGTCCCACCGGCGTCGGCAAGACGGAGGTGGCGCGACAGCTCGCCCTGATCATGGGTATTGAGCTGATCCGCTTCGATATGTCCGAGTACATGGAACGCCACACGGTCTCGCGGCTGATCGGCGCACCGCCCGGTTATGTCGGTTTCGATCAGGGCGGGCTTTTGACCGATGCCATCGACCAACACCCGCACGCCGTGTTGCTGCTCGACGAGATCGAAAAAGCGCATCCCGATCTGTTCAACATCCTGTTGCAGATCATGGATCACGGGAAGCTCACCGATCACAACGGCAAGCATGTGGATTTCCGCAACGTCATTTTGATCATGACCACGAATGCCGGTGCCGTGGATCTCGCCAAGCCGGCCATCGGCTTCGGGCGCGAGGCCCGCGAGGGCGATGACGAAGAGGCGATCAACCGCATGTTCTCGCCCGAGTTCCGCAATCGCCTGGATGCGGTAATCGGCTTCGCCAATCTCAGCCCCGAGGTGGTGCATCGCGTGGTCGACAAGTTCGTCGTCCAGCTCGAAGGCCAGCTCGCGGACCGCAGCGTCACCATCGAGCTTTCCGACGAGGCGCGCGAGTGGCTTGCCAAGAAAGGCTATGACAGGCTCTACGGCGCCCGGCCACTGGCCCGTGTCATTCAGGAGCATGTCAAGAAGCCCCTCGCCGACAAGTTGCTGTTCGGGGAGCTCGTGGACGGCGGTCATGTCAAGGTTGCGGTGGACGAAGGCAAGCTAGCCTTCGATGTCGATACCTCTGGCGTGGTCAAGAAGGCCGACCCGGATGGCGAGGACGACGAGAAGGTCAGCGAGCCGGTCGACAGCTAACGCGATGGCGGCCCGGCGACTGGCTTTCGCGGTCGCCGTCCTGTGGCCGTTCTTGGCCCAAGCGGATGAAGCTGTCGTAGCACTGCCTGTGCCGTCCCTTGATGGTGCCGTGTCTCTTGAAGAGGCCCTTGCCAGCAGGCGTTCCGAGCGGGCTTTTGCCGCGCAGTCCATCGCTTTGGCCGATGCCGGCCAGATGCTGTGGGCAGCGCAGGGCATATCCGACCCTCGCGGATTCCGTACCGCACCCTCGGCCGGTGCGCTCTATCCGCTTGAGATTTGGCTTGTCGCTGGCGCCGTCGATGACCTGGATGCCGGTGCCTACCGCTATCGGCCTGGTGGGCATGACGTGGAGCCAAGCCAGCTTGGCGATCTGCGTGGAGCCCTCTCGGAAGCGGCCTATGGCCAGGCTTGGATGACCGGGGCGGCTGCGATTTTCGTCGTCACGGGACGCGAAGCTGTTACCCGGGCAAAGTACGGTCGCATGGCGCGCCGCTACATGATGATGGAGGCGGGTCACGCGGCGCAGAACCTGCTTCTCCGGGCGGTGGCGCGTGGCTTGGCCGCTACTGTGGTCGGCGGCTTCGATGCCGGCGACGTGGATGACCTGCTCGACCTAGAGCGCGGCGAAGAGGTGTTGCTCCTGCTGGCCGTAGGCCGTCCTAGCGCGCCCTAGCCAGGTGTTCGAAATAGCTGATCACGCCATCGATCTCTTCGGGCGTCAGCTCGAAACGTGGCATGTCGGGATGACCGACGGCGATACCTTCGGCCAGGGCCTCGGCGAGGCTTTCCGGCGGCCAGCGGGTGGCGACTTCCCGGAATAGCGGCGCTTCTGCGTTGGGGCTGTCGGCTTCGTCCGCCAGGGCGTGGCAGCGGCCGCATAGGCGCTCGACCAAGGACTGGCCGCTGGCCAGCGCAGGTGCGCTCAACACCACCATCGTCAGGGGCAAGGCAAGGCTGCGGACAAGTCTCACAGGGGCGTCTCCGGATAGTGTTTCATGCCCTATACGCTATTTCCGGCGCTCTGGCCAACCAAGCCCCCGTGACTTGACCCGGATTATTCACGGCTCGGTGGAATATGGTTGGTGAGCGTATATTAAGC